>JBAVTI010000103.1:0-5465 GCA_049696055.1 Paracoccaceae bacterium
GAGTTGAACACCTGGTCGCGCCCGCCGATCCCGGAATATGTCGCCATCGAAGCTGCCTTGGGCAACGAGATTTATGCAGCGGTATTCGAAGGCAAACCACCGCGTGACGCTTTGGCTGCGGTCGAAGAAACCGTGGCGCAGATCTTTCGCGACCGCTGATCCAAAGCGGTTCAGGTTTTCGCCTAAAACAGCAGGATCGGAAAACGCGTTCGAGTGAAACGAGAGGCAGCGATTTCCGATTCCTTGTAAGCCTGAACCGCTTTACTCCGCCGGCTTGCCGCGTGCCGTGGAATAGATCAGCGCCGCGGCGAGGATCAGCGCGCCTTGAAATACGTATTGATAGGTTTGCGACAGGCCAAGGAAAGTGACCATGCTCAGCACCTCGGTCAACAGCAACGCACCAAGAACCGAGCCCACGAAAGTGCCGCGCCCGCCCTTCAGGCTGGTGCCGCCCAGAACCACCGCGGTGATACTGGCCAGCGTGTAGTTCGCCCCCTGCGCCGGATCACCGACCCCGATCTGCGCCATCAGCATGACCGATCCCAAAGCGGCAAACAGCGCCGAGATTACATAGCCGCCGATGAAGACGCGGTTGGTGTTCACCCCGATCCGACGGGCGGATTCGGCGCTGGAACCCAAGGCGCGCAGGCGAATGCCGGGCCGGGTGCCGCGCAGCAGGTATTCCGACAGGATAGCAGCCATAACCAGCACCAGAAAGGCCACCGGCACCGACCCAAGTTTCATGGTGATCACCTCGGTCACCGGATAGGTGATATAGCCGCCCGGCGAATCTCGAAACAGGAACGCGACACCTTGCAAGCCGATGAACATCGCCAAAGTCGCGGCAATCGCGGTGAAATTGGCAAAGCGGATCAAGAACCCGTTCACAAGGCCGATCAGCACCGCCATGCCGATCATCAGCGCAAAGCCCAAGGTGATGGTCGCGGGCGACGCACCATCCAGAATAAAGAATGACGCGATCATCACGCCCAGCCCCATCAGGGGACCAACCGAAAGGTCAATCGCGCCCAGCATCAGGGGCACGGTCTGCCCCAGTGCGACAAATCCAAGTGCTGTCGCCAAAAGCAGGATGTTCGACAGGTTCAACGGCGACAGGAAATGCGAATTCTGCGAATAGCCGAACGCCGCCAGCAGAACGATCACCCCGAGCAGCGGCACCGCAGGCGCATAGTCCAACTGCGCCAGATGCCGCCAACCGCTTCTTTGTGCCCGCGCCACCCCCTGCCCACCCAGCGCATGATCGTCATGGGTCGCTGCACTGACCGCCGCCGAAACGATCCGGTCCTCGCGCACCTCGTCGCCCGTCAGGATTTCCACCACACGGCCCCGCGACAAGACCAGCACCTTGTCGCACAGGCCCTGAAGCTCGACCGCGTCCGAGGAATTGACCACGACCGGGGTGCCATTGGCAGACACCTCGCGCAGGATTCGGTAGATCTCGGCCCTTGCCCCAACATCGACGCCCTGGGTCGGCTCATCGGCAATGATCATCCGTGGTTCGGCCAAAAGTGCGCGCGCCATTACCACCTTTTGCTGGTTCCCGCCCGAAAGCGACGACACTGCCGCCTCTATCGACGGCGCCTTGACCGCCAGTGAGGCGAAGGTGCGGCTGACATGCTCCATCTCGCGGGCGTGGTTCATGATCCCCATCGAGGCAAAACGGCCCAACGCCGCCAGTGCCGCGTTTTCGCGGATGGTCAGGTCACCTGCCAGCCCCTCGGCATGGCGGTCCGAGGGCATGAAGGCGGTCTGGTCCAGCAGGCGCGATTGCGGATAGGTTTCGGCCCCGATACGGATTTCGCCCTCGAAGGCTTGCAGCCCGGCCAAGGCCCGCGCCAGATGGGTCTGACCGTTGCCCTGAACCCCGGCGATGCCGATGATCTCGCCGCGCCCGGCCTCGAAGCTGACATTGCGAAAGCCGCGCCCGGTCAACCCGCGCACCGACAGGATCGACGCGCCGGGCGCGGTCAGCTTGGGCGGAAAGGTCGATTCCAGCGTGCGCCCGACGATCAGCCGCAATAGGTCTTCGTTGGAAACCTCATCAACCCGTCCGCCGCCGCGTACCTTGCCGTCACGCAGCACCGTCACATGCTGCGCAATCTGGCGGATTTCGGCAAGGCGGTGGGTGATGTAGATGACGCCCGTTCCCGCCGCCGTAATCTCGCGGATGCGGGCGAACAGAAGATCAGTCGAGTCCTGGTCCAGCGAGGCGGTGGGTTCGTCCAAGATCAGCAGTTTCGGTTTCAAGGCCAAGGCCTTGCCGATTTCCAGAAGCTGCTTTTGCGCCACGGTCAGCGTGTCGCAGCGCATATCCAGCGGAATTTCCAGCCCGACAGACTGCAGGATGCCTTGCGCCACTCCGCGCGGGTCGGCATCGAAAACGGCAGGCGGCAGAGCAACCTTCAGGTTCTCGCACACCGAGAGGTCATCCAGAATGGCCGGATGCTGATAGGAAATCGCAATCCCGGCGGCGGCGGCACTGCTGGGCGTCAGATGGTTCAGCGACTGGCCGCCGATCTCGATGGCACCGGTGTCGGGACGCAGCACGCCGCAGATGATGTTCATCAGCGTGGATTTGCCCGCGCCATTTTCGCCAAGGATTGCATGCACTTCCCCGGCGCGGAACGTCACATCGACATCCGTCAGTGCCGCGACGCTCGCGAAACTCTTCGAGATCCCGCTCAGGCGCGCCACCACTTTGGCGTCCAGTTCCTGCATGTCCTTCGGCATTTCGTCCGCCTTTTTATCTGGGTAAGGCCTTGGGCGTGAGACCAAGGCCTTGGGTCATTTGGTCAAGAGGCCCCGGTGCGATAGCCGGGGCCTGCAAGGGGTTATTGGTCGATCGCCTTGGTCTGATCTTCGGCCGACATTTCAGCCGACAGATAGATCGAGCCGGGCAGGTCGGCACGGCATTGCACCGCCGACGGCGTGCCCGAGACTGAGTTCTCGAACATCGGCGCCTGGAAGATTTGCTCTTCGGGCACGGTGCCACCAGTCGCCAAGGCCACGGCCCACCGCATCGCCAGACGGGCATTGTCGTTGCCTGTCGCTACGGTGAACAGCTTGAACTTGTCGTTCTTGGCTTGGGTATCGGTCCAGAAGCAGCCCAGCGAGTTGCCGTCCGAAGTGGCCAAAGCAGGGATCGACACGTTGAACTTCTCAAAGGCAGGCAGAGCGCCAACCAGCGAGGGGCCAAAGTCAGACACGATCACGTCGATGTCGGGGTTCTTGGAAATCGCGGCGGTCAGTACCTGTTGGGTCAACGCCGGATCCCAGTTGGTCACCTCGAAAGGTTCGGCGTTCACGAAGACATATTCTTCGCCCAGCACACTTTTCAGACCCTTCAGCTCGTCCAGACCCTGGCTGTTGCCGGCCGGACCGGACAGGAACAGCACCTTGCCGCCTGCGGGCAGGATTTCCTTGATCCACTTGCCCCAGTTTTCACCGTCATTGACGAAAGAAGCGCCGATCCACTTGTTGTAGTTCTCGCCCTCCTTGCCGCCGATGTCGACGCGGTAGGGCACCACGATGGTTCCTGCCTTGAAGACTTCGGTCACCGCCGGAAGAACCGCCGGGCCCGCGTCACCAAAGACCACCAGCGCATTGATGCCCTTGGCCGCCAGCCCCTTGATATCCGAAATGGCTTTCTGGGTGTTGCCCTGACCATCGGCATATTCGACCGAAGTCACCGAGGCGCATTTCATCGCCTCTTCCCGCGCCGAGGCCGTGGTGATCTGCCGCCAGCTGTTGCCGCCAAACCCGTCCAATAGCGCCACCGACGCCGGATTGGGGCCGCACCAAGACGGTACGTCTTGTGCCATCGCCTGCCCGCCAAATGCCGCCGCCACAAATGCCGCCGTCATGGCAAGAGTAGTCTTTCTGATCGACTTATTCATCCTTTTACCTCCCTGGATGATGTGATTATTGTCTTAAGTGCCGTCCACCGCAGCGAATAAACCGCGATGCCAAAGCCCAAAGCCAGGGCCTGGATAATCGTCTGGGCCGAATAGGGCAGCCCGACCGACAGAGCGAACTGGCTGAGCAGCGTCAGAAAGAAGGCTGCGATCACGGTCGAAACCGGAAATCCCCGCCCTCCCAGCAAGGATGTGCCGCCCAGCACCACCACAGCCACCGATGGCAGCAGCAGCGGGTCGCCCTGAAAGGCGGTGGGCTGCGTGGTGATCCCGGCGATCAACAGCCCGGCGCAACAATACAGCGCCTGCGCCAGAACATAGGCCATCACCTGATGCCGCTTGACCGGCAGGCCAATGGCGCGACTGGCCAATGGATTGGCGCCAATCGCTTCGAACCGCCGACCCGCAACCGTGCGCTTCATCACGAACCAGACCACTGCCAGCAAACCCACGGCAATCAGCACAGTATGTCCGACGCCGAACAGCTCTCCGCCGGCAATCGAGGCCAGAAGCTGCGTCGTGATCCGCGGCACGCCGCCCGAAACCGCGAAAACCCCGGCATAAAGCAGCGCATTCATCCCGATGGTGGCGATGATGGCATTCAGCCGCACGATGCCTATCAGCACACCATTGATCAGCCCTGCAACCAGCGCGCAAACCAGCGCAAAGACAATCGCCGTCGGCAGCAACGCATCGTCTCCAGCCGGATAATGCGAGGCGATAACCACCGCCAGAGAAACCCCTCCCGGCACCGAAAGATCGAAGCCGCCCTGCTGGACCACCAGCATTTGCCCCATCCCCACAATGGCCAGAATGGCCGCAAAGGGCAGCGATCCCGACAGCGCCCCGTAGGACAAGGCCGAGGGAGCAAAGATGGCGCAAAGCATGATCAGAACCACGGTAGAGGCTGCAACCGTCACGAACTCTCGCGTCGGTCGCAGGCTGCGCCGGCTGCCCATGCCTGACAAAGAATAGCTGCCCTCTTGCATCCTACGCTCCTCCCAAAGCGCCGCCAGTTCAGGCGATTTGTAATGTGACCTTCACCGCCTGTTGCGGGTTCTTGCCCAACTCAAACGCCGCCGCCGCCTGATCAAGGGTGAAGTGGTGCGTCTGGATCGGTGACAGATCGATGCCCGTCCGCTCCAGAAAACGGATCGCAGCAGGCCAGACCCCTGGCGAGCCGATGCAGCCCTTCACGTTCAGGTTCTTGATCTGAATCTTTCCCAGATCGAGGCTGATCTTCTGGCCGATGTTGATGCCCACCATCGAAACCGAGCCCTCGGGGCGGGCGTATTCAAATACATTGGCCAAGGAAGAGGCATGGCCCGCGCATTCCACCACCAGATCGGCTCCGCCCTTGGTCATTTCCTGCACCGCCGCGATAGGGTCAACGGCCGAAGGGTCGATCACCGCATCCGCCCCCAGACGCAGGGCAACCTCACGGCGCAAGGGCACCGGATCGACCACGATCACCCGCGCGCCCATCCCGATGGCTGCCGCCGCCGTCACAAGGCCGATGGTGCCGCCACC
>JBAVTI010000104.1:0-18017 GCA_049696055.1 Paracoccaceae bacterium
GGGGGCGGGATCAGCCAGGTCGGCAGCCCGCTTGAGCTGTATGAGCGGCCCGAGAACGAATTTGTGGCGCAGTTTATCGGCAGCCCGTCGATGAACCTTATGGCGGGCGAAGTGGTGGCGACCGGTGCTGACACCAAGGTCAAGCTGGACAACGGCGGTGTGGCCTGGTCGGCGATCCCCACCAAGGCGGCGGATATGGGGATGCGGGTCAATCTTGGGGTGCGGCCCGAAGATATGGTGGCCACCGATGGCGAGCCTTTGTTCACCGGCGAAGTAGAAATTACCGAAGCTTTGGGCGAAGTGACGCTGCTGTATTTCAAGCGGCAAGGCGAAGCGGCGCAGGTGGTGGGCAAGCTTGCAGGCATTCATCCGGGTTTGCGCCGACAGGTAGTAAAACTGGGGGCAGACCCGAAGAAGGTGCATCTGTTCCACAATGGCAGGTCTTTGCTTTACCGCTGAACCCGCCACGTCTGCGGTTGACAGCCGATCCGACCGGGCGCAGACCAGCGAATAAGGGGTGCGCGCGGGGGCCGATTTTGGTGCCCCGTGCCCGGCGCGTCCTTGGTTGGCATGGCCAGATGGCCAGTGTCGGCCTTGCCGGGAAGGGAGAAATCATGGCCAAAGGTCAGATGCGGTCGAACAAAGAAGTGAAAAAACCCAAGAAAGACAAGACCAAGCCGGGCACAACGGCTGCGGCCACTGCAGGTGCGTCGATGGGAGCGCGGTTTGCTGCTGCTGCTGACAAGGGCAAAGGCGACAAGTAACCGCTGGCTTATCCCGCCAATTGCGGCAACAGGTCGGGCAGGGCCACGATGGTTTCGGCAACTTTGGCGGCATTGTGCGACAACGGGTTGCTGGCCAGTTGGGCCAGCACAATCAATTCTCCCTAGCCTGCGTCATGGATCGGGCGCAGGGCAAGTGGCTGACCATCATAGCTTTGGCTGGGTGCGGGTCGGGTGTAGGACAGGCCGACCCCCAGCCCATTGGCGGCAAAGCTGCGCATCAGTTCCAACGTCGCGGTGCGGTGGGCAATGGTCGGGGTCAGGCCCCGTTGGCTGAACAGCGCCCGCATATGCCCTAGCGACTGGCCCTGATCGGCAAGGATCAACGGATACGCGGCGATGTCGGCCAGTGACAGTTGCGCCTTGGCTGCCAGCGGATGATCGGCCGCCAGCACCGCATGCGGCGTGACGCGGGCAAGATCACGGCGGGTGATCCCAGTTTGCAGCCCCAGATCATAGGTCAGGGCAAGATCAATCTGCCCCCGGTGCAGGGCGTCGGTCAGGGCATCAAACCCCAGGACCTGCGGGGTGATGGTAATATCGGGGTGGGTGCTGGTCAGGCGGCGCAGCAGCGGTGCCAGCAGCACCGGGGCCAGATCCTCAAAGCAGGCAAGCCGGATCGGGGTGGCGGTGGGGGCATTGGCGGCCAGCATCTGGCTTAGGGCAGCAAGCTGCGACTCGGCGGTATCGAGAAAGCTGCGGCCAAACGAGGTGGGGGTGATCGGCCCACCAGCGCGGCGCAAAAACAGCGGCTTGCCAAGGTGATGTTCCAGCTGAGCCACGGCGACGGAAAGCGCCGGTTGGCTGACGTGCAACGCATTGGCCGCCAGAGTGACCGAGCCGTGGCGGGCAATGGCGGTGGCGTATTCAAGCTGGCGCAGGGTAATGGATAGCATCAGGTTATCCAGTGCATTGAAAGTTATTATTGGAAATTATGATGGGGTAACGCCAAGCTGCGGGCAAGCGAAACAGGGAGACGGCAATGGTTGAGGTAACGGAGGCGATGATCGCGGCCTATCAGCGCGATGGGGTGGTGCTGATCAAGGGGCTTTGGGCCGATTGGGTAGGCGAGATAAGCGCCGGAATTGAACGCAACATGGCCGAGCCGGGGCCTTACGGTGCCGAAAACCTGAAGCCGGGCGAGGGGGGCCGGTTCTTTGACGATTATTGCAATTGGGAACGGATCCCCGAGTTTGGTCGGGTGATCCGCGAAAGTGCGGTGGCAGAGGTTGCGGCCAAGCTGATGCAATCGGACCGGGTGCAGATGTTTCATGACCATGTGCTGGTCAAGGAGCCTGGCACCTCGAAGCCGACGCCGTGGCATCAGGACGGGCCCTATTATTTCGTCGAAGGCAAGCAAACGGTCAGTTTCTGGTCGCCGATGGATGCGGTGAAAGACGCGTCTTTGCGCTGTGTTGCGGGATCGCATTTGTGGCCAAAGGACGTGCTGCCGACGCGGTGGCTGGCGGAGACCAGCTTTTACCCCAATCCCGAGCAATACATGCCGGTGCCCGATCCGGACGCCGAAGGGATGACAGTGCTGGAGTGGGAAATGCAGCCGGGCGACGCGGTGGCGTTCAACTACAAAACGCTGCATGGCGCGCGGGGCAATAATTCGGCGTCGCGGCGCCGGGCGTTTTCGCTGCGGCTGGTGGGCGACGACGCGCGCTATGTCGAACGGCCGGGGCGGACCTCGCCGCCCTATCCGGGACATGAAATGGTGGCGGGACAACGGCTGCGCGAAGACTGGTTTCCGGTGCTGCGCGGCTAGGGGCGCCGCTTGGGGGCCATCGAGACCCCCAAGCGGCGGCTGTCGCGGAACGGTTGGCGAATGCGTCGCACTTCCCTGTGGCATGGCGATCGGATAGGCCTGTGCCATCTGACAGGAGAAGCCGATGCCGACCAATACCCCACCCCGATTGCGCCCCAAACAATACCCGGCACCTGAATTTCCGCCACGCCGGCCCCCTTTGTTTTCACGCACACCGCCGGCGATCTATCCCACGATCATGGGTTTGTTGGGGCTGGGTCTGGCGGGAAGGCGCGCCTGTGAGGCTTTGGACATTTCGGGCGGGCTGGTGGAACTGCTTTTGGGCGGTTTTGCCGGGCTTTGGGCGTTTGCGGCGCTGGCTTATGCGGTGAAAGTGGTACGGCGACCGGGGGTGGTGATCGAGGATCTGCGGGTCTTGCCGGGGCGTGCAGGGCTGGCGGCGCTGGTGCTGGGGCTGATGCTGGTGGCGGTGGTACTGGTGCCCTATGCGCCGGGACTGGCAAAGGGATTGCTGTTTGCAGGATTGGCGCTGCACGCGGGCTTGGCCCTGCTGATGATCCGGGTGTTGTGGACCTCGGCCCCCGAGTCGCGCGCGGTGACACCGGTCTGGCACCTGAACTTTGTCGGCTTTATCATCGGGGCGCTGGCGGCGGTGCCTTTGGGGCTGACCCCGCTTGCGTCCTGGCTGCTATGGGGCACGATCCCGGTCGCGGTGGTGATCTGGGGCATCAGCGCGGTGCAACTGATCCGCCGCATTCCGCCAGCGCCGTTGCGCCCCCTGCTGGCGATCCATCTGGCTCCGGCAAGCCTGTTTGCGATCGTGGCGGCAAGCCTTGGCCAAACCATGATGGCGGCGGGCTTTGCAGCACTGGGATTGGTGATCTTGCTGGCTTTGGCGGCGGCGGCTAAGTGGCTGACAGCCTCGGGGTTTTCGGCGTTGTGGGGCGCGTTCACCTTTCCGATTGCGGCCTATGCCTCGGCGCTGTTTGCGCTGGGGATGGATGTGACCGGGGTGATGGTGTTGATGGTGGCGCTGGCGGTGGAGCCGTTTGTGGCGTTCCGGGTCATGCAAAGCTGGGGCAAGGGCGATCTGGCTGCAAAGACCAACGCCGCACAGGCTTAGGTTAAGGAAGGACCTAGGTTAAGCATGGGCCTAGGTTAAGGATGGGCCTAAGTGGCGCGTGGGCCCAGACCAATCGCGGCTCTACCGCTTTCTTTCTGGTCCAAATATCCCCGCCGGAGGCCCTTCCTTGCGTCCGGCGCGCGGGTCAGATTTGTGCTACAAAGGCGCGTGCCAGTGCCAGCCCTGCGGTATCGGCCAAAGCACCTTGCGTCGCGGCGCGGGCCGGGTGGGCGGCAAGCCAGCCGGGTTGCATCTGTTCGGCAAGGTCGGGAAAGATCCGGTTCCAATCGGCGACGACGGCACGGTTGGCCTCAAAGTGAAACTGGGTGGCATAGCTGGCGCGACCGATGCGAAACGCCTGATTGGCGGCGCCTTGCGAGGTGGCAAGGTGGGTGGCCGCGTCGGGCAGGCTGAAAGTATCCGAGTGCCACTGAAAGATCGGAAATGCGTCGGGCAGGCAACCCAACACCGGGTCGGCGCGGCCGGCATCGGTCAGGCGCACCTCGCACCAGCCAAATTCCGGCGCAGTGCCAATGTGGTTTTGCCCTCCGAATGCCCGCGCGGTCAGTTGCGAGCCAAGGCAGATGCCAAGCGTCGCGCGATTGGCCTGCGAGAACTGGGTGATCAGCTGGGCAAGGGCGGGCAGGTAGGGGTGGGTATCATCGGCCAGCGCATTTTGTTCGCCGCCAAACACGATCAGCGCATCGTGTTCATCGGCACCGCCGGGCAGCGGTTGGCCGGCAAAGGGGCGAAACACATCGACGCGCGCCCCGGCCTCGTGCAGGGCGACGCCGATTTGGCCGTGGTGCGTGATCCTGGTGTTTTCGACGATGGCGACGCGCATTTCGGGCTCCTGTGACGGTTCAAGCCAGTGATCACAGCAAAGACCGGCAATCAAGCCCCCGATAGCGGGTTTTGCCCTTGCCTTCCGCGCCAACCCGTGAAACTGGGAACCGCCAAACGAACACTCTCACTGATCCATCAGGAGGCTCCCATGGAGATTCGCGAGGCCCTTACCTTTGACGACGTGCTGCTGGTTCCTGCTGCAAGCAACGTGCTGCCGTCCGAGGCCGATACCTCTACTTTTGTGACCAAGTCGATCCGGATGAACATCCCGTTGTTGTCGTCGGCGATGGATACGGTGACCGAAGGCCGGATGGCAATTGCCATGGCGCAGGCGGGGGGCATTGGGGTTATTCACCGCAATTTGTCGGTCGAGGAACAGGCGCGCGAAGTGAGCCGGGTCAAGCGGTTTGAGAGCGGCATTGTTTATGCGCCCATTACCCTGACGCCGGACCAGACGCTGGCGGATGCCAAGATATTGCAGGAACGCTATAACGTCACCGGCTTTCCGGTGGTGGATGATCAGGGCAGGGTGGTGGGCATTGTCACCAACCGCGACATGCGCTTTGCATCCGATGACCGCACGCCGGTGCGGGTGATGATGACCTCCGACAATCTGGCGGTGTTGCACGAACCTGCCGACCGGGCCGCGGCGATTTCGCTGATGAAGGCGCGGCGCATCGAAAAGCTGCTGGTGACCGATGGCAAGGGCAAGCTGACGGGGCTGTTGACCCTGAAGGATACCGAGCAGTCGGTGCTGAACCCGCATGCCTGCAAAGACGGTTTGGGGCGGCTGCGGGTAGCGGCGGCGACGACGGTGGGCGATGCTGGGTTTGAACGCTCGATGGCGCTGATCGAGGCGGGCGTCGATATGGTAGTGATTGATACCGCGCACGGCCATTCCGAAGGCGTGGCGCGGGCCGTGGCGCGGATCAAGGCGGTATCCAACGCGGTGCAGGTGGTGGCGGGCAACGTCGCTACGGCATCCGCGACGCGGGCCTTGATTGATGCGGGGGCGGATGCGGTCAAGGTGGGCATTGGTCCGGGCTCGATCTGCACCACGCGGATTGTGGCGGGGGTGGGGGTGCCGCAGCTGACCGCAATTATGGATTCGGCGCGTGCTGCGGGCGATATTCCGGTGATCGCCGACGGCGGCATCAAGTATTCAGGTGATTTTGCCAAGGCGATTGCGGCGGGTGCATCGTGCGCCATGGTAGGTTCTGCGATTGCCGGAACCGATGAGAGCCCAGGAGAAGTTATTCTTTATCAGGGACGTAGCTTTAAATCCTATCGCGGGATGGGGTCTTTGGGTGCCATGGCGCGGGGGTCTGCGGATCGGTATTTCCAAAAAGATGCCGCGTCGGACAAGCTGGTGCCGGAAGGTATCGAAGGCCAGGTGCCCTACAAGGGGTCGGCGGCGGCGGTGGTGCATCAATTGGTCGGCGGTTTGCGGGCGGCGATGGGCTATACCGGCAACCGTACGATTGCCGAGATGCGGTCAAGCTGCGCCTTTGTGCGTATTACCGGTGCGGGGCTGAAGGAAAGCCATGTGCATGATGTGCAGATCACGCGGGAAAGCCCGAACTATCGGTTGGGCTAACGGATTGGTGTGCTGAATATCTGTTGTGATGTAGGCATAGATATCTGTTTAATAACAGATATCTACGCATATAAAGTAATGTGTCACATGAGGTTGGCATTGCTATGACTCCTGCCGCACGCCTGTCTGCCGCCATCGAAATTCTGGACCGTATTCTGGCCGGCACCGCCGCCGAGCAGGCGCTGACCAATTGGGCGCGCGCCAGCCGGTTTGCCGGGTCGGGTGACCGCTATGCCATTCGGGATCTGGTGTTTGACGCGGTGCGCTGCAAGCGGTCTTACGCGGCGCTTGGCGGGGCAGAAACCGGGCGCGGGCTGATTTTGGGCGGTTTGCGGGCGGCAAAGGTCGACCCGGCGACCCTGTTTACCGGAATTGGCCACGCGCCAGCACCGCTAAGTGTTGCCGATACTGCGGCAGAAGAAATGCAAGATCTGGTAGCGCTGGATTGCCCGAACTGGCTTGCCCCCGATTTGCAGGCATCGCTGGGGGCGGATTTTGCGCCGGTAATGGAAGCCCTGCGCCAACGCGCGCCGGTGTTTTTGCGGGTCAACGCGGCGCGGATCGACCGGGATACTGCGGCTGCGGTCTTGGCCAGCGAAGGGATTGCAACGCGGCCTGTCAGTCTTGCGAAGAACGCTTTGGAAGTAACTGAAAACGCGCGGAAAATCCATTCCTCGCAAAGCTATGTCGATGGCTTGGTTGAATTGCAGGATGCGGCCTCGCAGGCGGTGATCGAGGCCCTGCCGTTGTCCTTTGGCCAGAAGGTGCTGGATTATTGTGCAGGCGGCGGCGGCAAGACGCTGGCAATGGCGGCACGCGCCGACTTGCAGCTGTTCGCGCATGACGCTGATCCGCGCCGGATGCGGGATCTTCCGGCGCGCGCCCAGCGGGCAGGGGTGCCGCTTCGGCTGCTGGATGACGCAATGGTGCACAAGAATGCGCCCTATGATTTGGTGTTGGCCGACGTTCCCTGTTCTGGCTCGGGCAGTTGGCGGCGTGCCCCCGAAGCGAAATGGGCGCTGACCCGCGCGCGACTGGACGCGCTATGTGCCGTTCAAGCCACCATTCTGGATCAAGTGGCCCCGCTGGTTTCGCGGGAGGGTCGGCTTGCCTATGCGACTTGTTCGATGTTGAATGCAGAGAATTCAGATCAAATTGCAGGTTTTTTGGCGCGCACATCTGGTTGGATGTTGGAAAGCAGCCACCGTTTGACACCGTTAGACGGTGGTGATGGCTTCTTTCTTGCGATCTTGAGGCGAATTGTCTAAGACTTTCTACAATCCTGAGGTGTTATTGCGGCGTGATTAAGCTGTGGTTAACGTTTTCCCGGCCGTATGGATCAAAGTACGAATCCCATCGGAGGAAACGTGATCAACGCGCTAAAACACTCAGGCGATTTTATCGGAACGGCGCGCGGCCTGTCGCCAAGGGCTTGGTTATTGCTGGCCGTGGCAATCGGGTGCCTGATCGTCGCCTATTTTGCGTCCGACCCGCAGATGAGGCTGGCAGCAACCGTTGCCGGGGTTACGTTTGCGGTTCTGGTCATCGCTATCCGCGGGTTGGTTGCGTTTGAGGCGCGGGGTGATCGGCAGATTGAGGGCCGGCTTGGCCGGATGATGGGGCTGGATGCGGCACCCTGTTTTACCACCGATGGGGTTGGGATCATCGGCTTTCAGAACCAGTCTGCCATGGATCGTTTTGGCGCAGGCGATGGCGTCACCCTGATTGCCGCTTTGCATGATCATTTTGCCAGCCCGGCATCGGTGCTGTATCGCCTGCAAAGTCGGGCGATGAACCTGGGCTCGGCGCGCGAAGATGTGGTGACACGGCGGGGACATACGCGGCTATCCGTGCATCGGATCGCGCCTACCAAGTTTCTTTGGCGGCTGGAAGAGTTTCTGGATCGCTCGGGCGGGGGGCGCGGGGCGGAAACCCTTAGTTTGCCCATGCTGATTGCCAATAAATCCGGGGTTGTTCTATTCACCAACGAAGCGATGCGGCGCCTGCTTGGCGGACGTCCCAAACGCTTGGATCGGGTGTTTTCGCAACAGACGCTAAGATCTGGGGAAGAGATCGAAGTTGCGTCTGCAAATGGCCCGGTGCGCGCGATCCTTGCTGAAGTCGACGGTCCGGGTGAGCGGCGCGAGATTTATCTGATGCCGGTGACAGAGCGCCACGAAGGCGATTCGACACTGGCGGACTTTGAGCATGTGCCGGTCGCCCTGATGAAATTCGGCGGCGACGGTTCCCTGCGCGCGGCCAACCGTGCGGCACGGGATATTCTGGGCCTTGGCGCGGATGAAATGGTGGCGTTTCCCGACCTGTTCGAAGGCCTTGGGCGGTCTGTCACCGATTGGCTGTCGGATGTGGCTGCCGAACGTATACCCAGCGGTGCCGAGGTTTTGCGCTTGCGGCGCTCTGAACAGGATACCTTTTTTCAGATCAGCCTGCGCCGTATCGTCGAATTGGGACGGCCTGCCGTTTTGGCGGTTCTGAACGACGCCACTGCCTTGAAAACGCTGGAGGCGCAGTTCGTTCAAAGCCAGAAAATGCAGGCCATTGGCCAATTAGCTGGCGGTATTGCGCATGATTTCAATAATTTGCTGACAGCGATTTCTGGCCACTGCGATCTTTTGCTGTTGCGCCACGACCGGGCTGACCCAGAATATGCCGATTTGGTGCAGATTCATCAAAACGCCAATCGCGCAGCCTCGTTGGTCGGGCAGTTGCTGGCTTTTTCGCGCAAACAAACGCTGAAACCAGAACGGATTGAGTTGCAGGAAGTCTTGTCTGATTTGACTCATCTTTTGAACCGGTTGGTTGGCGAACGAGTCAATCTGAAGCTGGCGCATGCCCAGGATATCGGGCCAATCCGGGCAGATAAGCGCCAACTGGAACAAGTAGTGATGAACTTGGTGGTAAATGCGCGGGACGCGATGCCAGAGGGCGGCACTATCCGGATTGAGACCGAGGCTTTGACCCTGCGCGAGGAATTGCGGCGTGACCGGGCGGTGGTTCCTGCGGGTGAATATGCGGTCATCCGGGTGTTGGATACGGGATGCGGTATTCCGACAGAAAGACTGCAGAAGATCTTTGAACCGTTTTTTACCACAAAGCGTACCGGAGAAGGTACCGGACTTGGGTTGTCGACTGCTTACGGTATCGTCAAGCAATCGGGTGGGTTCATTTTTGTGGATAGTGAGTTGGGTCTTGGAACCGTGTTCCACCTGTATTTTCCAATTCACGATGGCCCTGAAGAACATGCGGTCGCACCTGTCGCAGATCCGCGAAAGTCCTTGGTGCATCAGGGCGAAGGCGTTGTGTTGCTGGTAGAAGATGAGGCGCCAGTGCGTGCGTTTGCGTCACGCGCGCTTAGGCTGCGCGGCTATACTGTGCTTGAGGCAGAAAATGCCGAAGAGGCGCTTAAGACCTTGGAAGACCCAAATCTCGAGGTCGACATCTTCGTGACCGATGTCGTCATGCCGGGAATGGATGGTCCAAGTTGGGTACGCCGCGCGCTTGTCGACAGGCCGAACGTGCGGGTGGTGTTTGTGTCTGGGTATGCCGAGGAATGCCTTTCGGAAAGCCAGGCACGGATCCCAAATTCTGTGTTCTTGCCCAAACCGTTCTCTTTGAACGACCTCACCGAGACTGTTCACGGGCAAATGCACTAAGGACCAATGTCCGTGCGATATGGCGGTAAAGATAAAGACCGGCCGTGACCAAGCGTGCACGAAGATGATACCTTGCTTGGCACAATCTCTGAACATGCGCCAAGTCCCCAAAGTGTAAGGAGTGGCATGTGTTCAGGTCTTCTGGTTGTTGGGCAAACAGAGGTATTCAGCCATCAGCCGATCCGTCGAGCGGCAGATTATGACAGCGCAGATTTGGTAGTATCTGTCTCCTTCTGGGATTTTTGGGGGCGATATTCGTCATCGCAAAAATCAGAAGCAGGGGCATCACTTGGGTGTTGCGATCAAGCCCGTTGCTATGAAGCAACCGCATTGAACAAGGGCTTGGTTAACTGAAACCGGGGCTTGGTTGAATAGTACCTGTTTTTCGAACCGCTTTGCAGTTTCGTTTCCTACCGCTGTCTGGCGGCGATTGGTGACAGCATGCCGAACCTTACGTGTTTGCACGGCGGGTTGTTGCGGCACTTGATGTCGTTCGCTGCCAAGCTGGCTTTGCGCAGCATGCCCGAAAGGGGAACAGGGCATGCCGGGCGTTTCGGCGGGTGCTGATTGTTATGCCGGATGCGTTCGCGTTCAAGCAGGGCGAAATGGCCCTCCATGACAGTATTCTGCGCATTCAAATGAGTGCCCGGATCGTTTGATCCGCTGCGTCGACCTGCCTGAACGCCCGGGATATTCTACAATGGCGCATGCTTGGTGCAAGATTGGGCTGTTCGAGGAACTCTTTCCCTTGGTCACGGGAGAATTGGCGACCTTGGTGCGCTGTCCGGCAGCAGTTTGCCTGCATGCCGCGAAAAAGGGTATGGAAATTGGACTTTGATCTTGAGTTCGCCCCGCCAGATATCCATGAGAAGGCTTGTCATGGCCGGTCAGTGTAGGTGCGGCTTTGCAAAAGCCCGCTGCCCGGCAAGTGATGCAAGGCATTCGCCGCGAAGGGGCCGACGGCACAAAGAAAAATCAGAGGATTACGACCGACAGTTATAGAAATCCATCGTGGGTTCGCATGTTGGTGATTTCTGTGACTTGTTACCGACAAGTGGTTGGCTTCAATCGCGATTGGAAAGAGGGGTCGGGCGCATCCACGGCAAATTGTCAGATCACCGTATCGTCGGCCACAAGCGCAGGCTTGCTGCGGTAGGGGCCGGGCCGCTCTTAGCAACCAATTGGGCTTTTTTGCGTGCCGGACGCGCAAGGTGCCAAACCTGAGGGGGCGATGTCTTCGCCTTGGCACCCAAATCATCCAACAGTTTACGGTAGCCATGAACTTTGTTGCCTGCGTCTTAAGCTGTCCTTAACAGCTTGGTTTGACGCTGATCCGCTAACAAGTGCTGACAGAATGGCTTGCGCACCTGCGTATGGAGACCGCTCGGGTGAACTTGCAGAAGACGACACATCGCCTTTGCCGCAAAATAGAGTCGATGCTCTGCCCCGATGACCGGCCCAAACCTAATCCGCACATAAAGTGGCATAGAGTTCAAAGTCCTTTGCCGCATATGTGCGTAACACGGCTTCAGTTTGGGGCGAAAGGTCCATTGCTGCGGCGGGAGATACGTTCAGGCGTGGAAGAATAATCTCGCAGCCCAAGCGGTCTTCAAGAAAATCAATAAAGGTATCAATGTCTTCATAGCGAAACAGGTGATCCAAACCCAGTTCGTTGCGTGGCATCAGGAATTCCGATTGCGACCCAACGGCTGCATACTCCGGCTGAACGTCGGCACAATATGCCGCAACGAAGGCATCAAAGCTGATGCCATGGGTGCTTTTGCGCGGCGCCGTCACATCTTCGCGCTGCCGATAGCGATACCAACTTCCTAACCAGTCAATCGGCTCTCGCATCAGTGCCACCACGGCAAAGTCATTCCCAGAGGCTTTTTGCAGGTAGGGCCCAAAGAACCGATGATAGCGCCGCACGTTGGTGTGCTTAAGAACCGGCGGGCGCAAAATTGCAACGGACGCCAGCGATTCGAGGGCAGTCTCGATTGCGGTGGAACCCGTCTTTGGATTGGCCAGAAATGTAAGCTGTTGATCCCAGAATACCAGCATATCTGCCTCATTTCTTAGTTTATTTGCTGCAGCTTCTCTGTGCCGCCGCGATGTAAACTATCCCTTAACTGTTTTGGGAAAAAGCTGATTTTACGAAAAAGCGATTGAAATGTTCTTGATTTAGTCTCATAAGCGAAGAACAAGGCAAGAACACTGGCAAGCATTGCTGCCCCGGCGCGGCTGTGAAATAAGGATCTGGACATGGCGACTGCGAACCTCCTCGACTTGAACGGAAAACGCGAAATGGACAAGGCAAAGGCGCTGGAAAGCGCATTGGCGCAGATCGAGCGGCAGTTTGGCAAGGGCTCGATCATGCGGCTGGGGGCGGATAGCCCGGCGATGGATATCGAGGCGACGTCGACCGGATCCCTGGGGTTGGATATCGCGCTTGGCATTGGTGGACTGCCCAAGGGGCGGATCATCGAAGTGTTTGGGCCAGAAAGTTCGGGCAAGACCACACTGACGCTGCATGTGGTTGCCGAAGAACAAAAAAAGGGCGGCGTTTGCGCCTTTGTCGATGCCGAGCACGCCCTTGACCCGCAATATGCAAAAAAGCTGGGCGTCAATCTGGACGAGTTGCTGATTTCGCAACCCGACACCGGCGAGCAGGCGTTGGAGATTGTGGATACTTTGGTGCGGTCGGGCGCGGTTAGCCTTGTCGTGATCGATTCGGTGGCCGCTCTGGTGCCAAAGTCGGAAATCGAAGGCGACATGGGCGATATGCAGATGGGCAGCCAAGCCCGTTTGATGAGCCAGGCGATGCGGAAACTGACGGCAAGCATCGGGCGTTCGAATTGCATGGTGATTTTCATCAACCAGATTCGCATGAAGATCGGCGTGATGTTTGGCAGTCCGGAAACGACGACCGGCGGCAATGCGTTGAAATTCTACGCCTCGGTTCGCCTCGACATCCGCCGCATCGGGCAGATCAAAGAGCGTGAAGAGGTGATCGGCAACTCGACCCGGGTGAAAGTCGTCAAAAACAAAGTTGCCCCGCCGTTCAAACAGGTGGAATTCGACATCATCTATGGCGAAGGCATCTCGAAGATGGGCGAATTGGTCGATATCGGCGTGAAGGCCGGTGTGGTCGAAAAGTCGGGGTCTTGGTATTCCTATGGCGATGAGCGGATCGGGCAGGGGCGCGAAAACGCAAAAACCTTCCTGAAATCAAATCCCAGCGTGGCGCTGGAGATTGAAGATAAAATCCGTGCGGCCAACGGGCTTGATTTTCATATGGCCGAAGGGCCTGCAGGCGACGATTTGGTCGATTTGTAAGGCATTTGTCCCTGAATTTGGGGGCCGGAGGCGCAAGCTTTCGGCCCTTTTTCCATTGTGACCCTTGTTGCGGTTTACAGCCCCCCGATGCGCCGCTAAACGGAACGGCAAAAGCAGCCATCCACCTGACAGGGGGCCCAGATCCATGCCGTCGCTTAATGATATCCGTTCAACTTTTCTGAATTTTTTCCAGCGTAACGGCCACCGTGTGGTGGATAGCAGCCCGCTGGTGCCGCGCAATGACCCGACGCTGATGTTTGCCAACTCGGGTATGGTGCAGTTCAAGAACTGTTTCACCGGCGTTGAGACACGCGATTACAAGCGCGCGACGACGGCACAGAAATGCGTGCGCGCGGGCGGCAAGCATAACGATCTGGATAACGTCGGCTATACCGCGCGGCATCATACGTTTTTCGAGATGCTGGGGAATTTTAGCTTTGGCGATTATTTCAAGAACGAGGCGATCCCGTTTGCCTGGGAATTGCTGACGAAAGACTATGATATTCCGAAGGATAAACTGCTGGTCACGGTGTATCACACCGACGACGAGGCTGCGAATATCTGGAAAAAGGTGGCGGGCCTGTCGGATGACCGGATCATCCGCATTGCCAACGACGACAACTTTTGGCGCATGGGGCCGACGGGGCCGTGTGGGCCTTGCACCGAGATCTTCTTTGACCATGGCGACAAGATCTGGGGCGGCCCTCCGGGATCGGCGGATCAGGATGGCGATCGTTTTATCGAAATCTGGAACCTCGTGTTCATGCAAAATGAACAGTTTGCCGATGGCCGGATGATACCCCTGCCCAAGCAGTCGATTGATACCGGCATGGGACTGGAGCGGATTGGTGCCTTGTTGCAGGGCAAGCACGACAATTATGACACCGATCTGATGCGGTCGCTGATCGAGGCGTCAAGCCATGCCACCAGCACTGATCCCGATGGGCCGGGCAAAACCCACCACCGGGTGATTGCAGACCACCTGCGCTCGACCTCGTTCCTGATTGCCGATGGCGTGATGCCGTCAAACGAAGGCCGAGGCTATGTGCTGCGCCGGATCATGCGCCGGGCGATGCGGCATGCGCACCAATTGGGCGCGCAAGATCCGCTGATGCACCGTTTGGTGCCAGCCTTGGTGCGGCAAATGGGCGGGGCTTACCCCGAATTGACGCGGGCGCAATCCCTGATCGAAGAGACCTTGCGGCTAGAGGAAACCCGGTTCCGCCAGACGTTGGAGCGTGGGTTGCGCCTGCTGGACGATGAACTTGCGCGCATTCCCGAAGGGGCAATGCTGCCGGGCGAGGCGGCGTTCAAGCTTTACGACACCTACGGTTTTCCGCTGGATCTGACGCAGGACGCGTTGCGCGAAATGGGCCGGGCGGTGGATACCAATGGCTTTGATGCGGCGATGGCCGAACAAAAGGCCAAGGCACGGGCGTCTTGGGCGGGCTCTGGCGAGACCGGGGATGCGACGATCTGGTATCAGATTGCTGAAGATCACGGGGTTACCGAATTTCTGGGCTATGACACCGAAATCGCCGAGGGCGAGATTCAGGCGCTGATCGTTGAGGGTGCAGGTGTCAAGGATGCCAGCGCGAAAGTGCAAATTGTGGTGAACCAGACGCCGTTTTATGCCGAAAGTGGTGGCCAAGTCGGCGATGCGGGCTGGATTCGCACCGAAACCGGTCTGGCGCAAGTGACCGATACGCGCAAAGCGGCGGGGGTGGTGATCCACTTGGCCGAGGTGATTGAAGGCAAGGTTTTGGCCGGGCAACCGGCGAAGCTTGAGGTTGACCACCACCGCCGTGCCGCCATTCGCGCCAACCATTCGGCGACGCACTTGCTTAACGAGGCGTTGCGGCGGGCGTTGGGCGATCATGTGGCGCAGCGCGGCAGCTTGAACGCGCCAGATCGGCTGCGGTTTGATTTCAGCCACGGCAAGGGCCTGAGTGCCGAAGAAATCGCGCAGGTCGAAGCCGAAGTGAACGCCTATATCCGCCAGAACGGCGCAGTGGAAACCCGGCTGATGACGCCCGATGATGCGCGCGGCCTTGGGGCGCAGGCGCTGTTTGGCGAGAAATACGGTGACGAAGTGCGCGTGGTGTCGATGGGCACCGAGGCCGGTTCGGGCAAGGGCAGCGACGGGCATACCTATAGCCTCGAATTGTGCGGTGGCACCCATGTCGGTCGTTTGGGCGAGATCGGCCTGTTCGTTTTGCTGGGCGATAGCGCCTCAAGCGCGGGCGTTCGGCGGATCGAGGCGCTGACCGGTGTTGGCGCTTTGGCGCATTTGAACGATCAGGCCAAGCAATTGGCCGATGTGGCTGCCGTGTTGAAAGTGGTGCCTGCGGATCTTGCCGGCAGAGCCAAGGCTTTGCTGGAGGAACGCCGCGCGCTGCAAAACGAAGTGGCGCAGCTTCGTCGGGAACTGGCTATGGGCGGCGGTGCCGCAGCCGGGCCTGCGGCCAAGGACATTGCCGGGGTCAAGTTTCTGGCACAGGTGTTGACCGGGGTTTCGGGCAAGGATCTTCCGGGCCTGATTGATGAGATGAAGGCGCGGCTTGGGTCGGGGGCGGTGCTGCTGATTGCCGATACCGGGGCCAAACCTGCGGTTGCAGCCGGGGTGACGGCAGATCTGACGGGCCGGGTTTCGGCGGTGGCGCTGGTCAAGGCGGCAGCCGAGGCGATGGGCGGCAAAGGCGGGGGCGGGCGGCCAGACATGGCGCAAGCCGGGGGCGCGGATATCACGCTGGCTGATGCGGCGATTGCGGCGGCCGAAGCCGTGATTGGAGCTTAAGATGCCAACAGCCCTGTGGATTGCCCATGTGCAAGTGACCGACGCCGAGGCTTATGGCCGCTATGCCGCCTTGGCGGGCGCGCCGATTGCGGCCCATGGCGGCGTTTTTCTGGCCCGCGGTGGTCGCTATGTGCAGCTGGAGGGTAATGACCGCCCGCGCAATGTGGTGGCGCGGTTTCCCAGCCTGGAGGCGGCGGTGGCCTGCTATCACTCGCCCGAATATCAGGCAGCGTTGGCCCATGCCAAGGGCGCGTCGGTGCGGGATCTGATGGTGGTGGAAGAGGCGGAATAGGCGATTACAGCGGTAACGCTGTGGTTTCCTTGATCTCTTCCATCACAAAACTGGCCGAAACGTCGTGCAATTCGACCCGGCGCACAAGGTCTTGATACAGCCGGTCATAGGCTTTGACATCCGCCACACGGGCGCGGATCAGGTAATCGAGATCGCCGGTCATCCGGTACGCGCCAAGGATTTCGGGCATATCGCGGGTGGCCTGCGCAAACCGCTCCAACCAATCGGGGGTGTGGCGGTCGGTTCGGATCAACATGAATACCGTCAGGCCAAGGCCCACGGCCTCTGGATCAAGCAGTGCCACGCGGGCGCGGATCACGCCACGATCCTCTAGTGCCTTGACGCGACGCCAAACTGCATTGCGCGACAGGCCGATATTTTCGCCCATATCCTCTAGCGAAATGCTGGCATCACGTTGCAAAATCGTAAGGATACGGCGATCCAGGTGGTCAAATTTCTCCATAACTTTAGGTAATGTGGGATCATTTCCTAATTGTAAAGGGATTGCGGGCAAATTGGGTGATGCAATTGCCTGCAAATTTTCCTATCATGGTAAAAAACAAGAACCGAGGCGCAGCAGATGTTGGGATTTACGATGGTGACGGGGGCCGTGCATCCGCGCGGCATGCGCTGAATGTGCCGCTGGGCCGCCTATATCGGCGATCCGATCTTTCTTGAAGAGATTGTCAGCAGGCCGGGTCATTCCCTGATCCATCAAAGCCACTGTGCGACCGAATGCAAATCCGCCATCAACGCCGACGGCTTTGGTATTGCGTGGTATGGCGACCGGCCCGAGCCGGGGCTTTACCGCGACGTGTTGCCCGCGTGGTCAGACCCGAATTTGCGCAGCTTGACGGCACAGGTGAAATCCGGGGTGTTTTTGGCGCATGTGCGCGCGTCAACCGGAACCGCCACCAGCCGCAACAACTGTCACCCGTTTGCTGTGGGGCGGTGGAGCTTTATGCACAACGGGCAGGTTGGCGGCTATGACAGCTTTCGCCGGGATGCCGATATGCTGATTGCGGATGCGCTTTATCCGCAACGCAAAGGGGCGACCGACAGTGAGGCGCTGTTTCTGGTAGCCCTTGCCGAAGGTCTGGATGCTGACCCCAAGCGCGCACTTTTGCGGGCGGTTGAACGCTTTGAGGCGTTAAGCCGCGCCAAGGGGTGTGGCCCGCATATGCGGTTAACGGCAGCTTTTTCCGATGGGATCCGGCTTTATGCGGTGCGCTATGCCACCGATGAATTCGCACCGACGCTGTATCACCGCTGGTCAGATACCCGTGGTGGACGCGCCGTGGTATCCGAACCGCTGGAAATCGGCGAATGTGGTTGGGAAGCCGTTCCTGCAGGCACGTTCTGCACCTTTGAAGGCGAGGCCGTAACGGTGGAACCGTTTGTGCCCCAAAAGCTTGCCGTTGCCGCCTGAACGAAAAAGGCCGCACCTTTTGGGTGCAGCCTGATAGGTATTTACGCCGATTTGGTCGCGCGTTTGCGTTCATGCGGGTCTAGATGGCGTTTGCGCATCCGCACCGATTTTGGCGTGACTTCGACCAGTTCATCGTCGTCGATATAGGCAATTGCCTGTTCCAACGACAACTTTACCGGGGTCGTCAGGCGCACAGCCTCATCCGTGCCGCTGGCGCGGACGTTGGTTAGCTGTTTGCCCTTTAGCGGGTTCACTTCCAGATCATTGTCGCGGTTATGCTCGCCGATGATCATGCCGGTATAGACCGGTTCCTGAACGCCGATGAAGAAGTGACCGCGATCTTCCAGCTTCCACATGGCGTAAGCAACCG
>JBAVTI010000105.1:0-15897 GCA_049696055.1 Paracoccaceae bacterium
CGCAGCCATCAGGGGCGCCGCAAATCGGGCAGACAAGCCACCTTTTCGTCCGATATCCTCTATGACACCCTGCGCAAATACGACCCCCATCACCTGATGCTGCAAATCACCCGCGAACAGGCCCTGCGCGGCCTCGTCGATTTTGGCCGGATCGAAGAGATGCTTACCCGGATCGGCCCCCGCATCGACGTCATGCACCTTGCCCGCGTCTCTCCCCTTGCAGCACCGCTTTTGCTAGAGCCGGGCCGCATCCCGGTTGCCGGACAGGGCCGCGACCGCCTCGCCGCACAGGCCGCCACCCGGCTGATGCAGGCCGCAGGCCTTGCCTGACCGCCCCCCGCTTTCACCTGTTCCAAATATCCCCGCCGGAGGCACGCGCAGGCGGCAGCCTGCTCTTCAAAAGGCTTGCGCGGCCCTGCGCCGCGCTCCGCCAGATTAAACTGGTCGCTCGACACTTTCCGATTCACCCCAAGAGCAAACAAATTGTGCCGCATGTCGATCCCGCTTACGCAAACCGCGATGGATTACCGCCCTTGCAACGCCCGCCGATTGCGGCACACTTCCCCGCATGACCAGCTACCGCTTTACCTTCGCCGCCCAAACCCTGACTGCGCTGCCCTCTGGCGCGCTGCATTGGCCTGCCCAGAACCTGCTTTGCGTCTCTGATCTGCATTTTGGCAAATCCGCGCGGCTTGCCCGTCGCGGCGGTGCCTTGTTACCCCCCTATGAGACCCGCGCCACCCTAGCCCGCCTTGATGCCGATCTGGAATCCACCAAAGCCACCACCGTGATCTGCCTTGGCGACAGCTTTGATGACCTGCACGCCGCGCAATCGCTGGATGACGCCGACCACCTGTGGCTTACGCGGCTGATGGCAGGCCGTGAATGGATCTGGCTGATGGGCAACCATGACCCCGCCCCATTTGCCCTCGGCGGCAGCCACCGCGCCGAGATCGCCCGCGAAACTCTGACCTTCCGCCATATCGCATCGGTCCCGGCAACCGCCGAGGTCTCTGGCCACTATCACCCCAAAGCCCGCCTTGCAGGCCAATCGCGCCCCTGCTTCTTGTTGGACGCCACCCGCCTGATCTTGCCCGCTTATGGGGCCTACACCGGCGGTCTGTGGTCCGATGACCGCGCGCTGACCACCCTGATGCAGCCCTCTGCCATCGCCATCCTCACGGGCACCAAAGCCCTGCCGATCCCGATGCCACGGCTTCAGATCAAACCGCGTTCTGCCAATTTCGCCCGGTGATTTTTGCTGACAGGCAACCGCGCACCGCAGGCCATCCGCACCAGCAGCTTGCCCTCGGCACGTTCAACACCCTGAACCGCCGACCACGCCACCCAATGCGAGCGGTGAACCTGGGTGCCCGCAACGCCCTCCACCTCGGCCACCGCATCGCAAAACCGCATCAACAAACTGGACTGTCCACCCGACGTCTTGACGTCAACATAATGATCGCGCACCGAAATCGAGATCAACTCGCCCCGGACACAAGGCTCGATGCGCTGCAAAAGGCGCGGCAAAACAGGGGGCTCAGCGCGGGCTTGCCGCACCTTGGGCACATTGCCGATCGAATGTCGAAATGCCCCAACCCCCAGCGACACCACAAAGATAAACCCGGCCACTTCGGCAAAATGCGGCAGGTGTGTCGGGTGCGGCGGGTGAGCCTCGAACAACAGATGCACCAAAAAATGCAACGGCGGTGCAAACAACACGGTAATGATGCAGGCAATCAGTACCGATCCGCGGTGAAAATCGCGCAGGCCCAGCGAACCGTGGACAAAAGCCCGCACCACACCACCCAGCACAATTGCCAACGCAATGGTGCTGCCCCAAAACAAGAAACGGGTCAAAACCGGCAGATCATAGCTGTTGAACGGGCCGGAAAACCCGACAATGACGGTCAGCACCGCCCAAACCACAAACGGCACCGGGGTACGGAAATCCGCCCCATACTCTGTCAAGAAAGCGGGCATTTGCCTACCCTACACCTGCACATAACACCGACGATCTGATCGCCGCCATCAGATGCACCGATCCCGCATCAACCGTCAAGGGCGCAAAGGGCGCAATCGGGGGCCAAGGCGGATGCCCCGGCCCAAGGGCCCCTTCAGGCCGTCAACCCAGCCGGTTCCGCCAATCCATTGGCGCGACAACAGGCGGTCAACGTATTGGCAAGCAGGCAGGCAATCGTCATTGGCCCCACGCCGCCCGGCACCGGGGTAATCGCACCCGCAACGGCCGCAGCACTGGCAAATTCGACATCGCCCACCAACTTGGTCTTGCCATCGCGCTGCAAGCGGTTGATCCCCACATCAATCACCGTCGCCCCCGGTTTCACATAATCGCCGGTGATCATCTCGGGCCGCCCCACGGCTGCCACCAGAATATCCGCGCCCCGGCACACCGCTGCCAGATCCTTGGTGCGGCTATGGGCAATCGTCACCGTGCAGCTATCGCCCAGCAACAACTGCGCCATCGGCTTGCCGACAATATTGCTGCGGCCCACCACAACCGCATTCATTCCCGACAGCGACCCATGATAATCGCGCAGCATCATCAAACAGCCCAGCGGCGTGCACGGCACCATGCTTTTCTGCCCCGTCCCCAACAGCCCGACGTTCGAGATATGAAAGCCATCCACATCCTTGGCCGGATCAATCGAGTTGATTACCAGCTCGGAATTCAAATGCCCCGGCAAAGGCAATTGCACCAAAATCCCATGGATTGCCGGGTCGGCGTTCAGCTTGGCAATCAGTGCCAGCAACACATCCTCGGCAGTATCAATCGGCAACTTATGCTCGACCGAGACCATGCCGACCTCGACCGTCTGCTTGCCCTTGGCCCCTACGTAAACCTGGCTTGCCGGATCTTCCCCCACCAGCACCACGGCCAACCCCGGCACCAACCCGTGTTCATCCTTTAGCCGCGCCACATGCTCGGCCACCTGCGCCCGCACTTTGGCCGCAAAAGCCTTGCCGTCGATGATCTTAGCCGACATTCCGTTCCCCTTACCGTTCCACCGCGAACGCGCCGCGATAATGTTCCATCTGCATCCTGGTCGCCAATACGGCGTTTTTCAACAACACCGCCACCGTCACCGGGCCAACCCCGCCCGGCACTGGCGTAATCCACCCCGCCACCTCGGCACAGCTGGCAAAATCGGCGTCGCCAACAGTGCGGCCCTCTACCCGGTTGATGCCAATATCAATCAGCGCCGCCCCCGGCTTTAACATCTCGCCCGTCACCAGCCCGGGCTTGCCCACGGCCACAAACACCACATCCGCCCGCCGCGAATGCACCGATACCTGCCGCGTCATGTGGTGGCACACCGTCACCGTCGCCCCCAACCCCATCATCAAGAACGCAATCGGCTTGCCGACAATCTCCGAATGGCCAATCACACAGACATCCAAGCCCTCTACCTTCAGCGGCAGAGTTTTCAGAATCTCCACCGACGCCACCGCCGTGCAAGGCCCCAGCGCCAGATCGTTATAGACAATATTGCCAATGCTGGCCGGGTGCATGCCCTCGACATCCTTCAAAGGATGCACCGCCTTTTGCAGCGCCTTCACCGGAATATGCCCCGGCAAGGGCCGTTGAATGATAATACCGTTCACCCGCGGATCGGCGTTCAACCCGGCCAGAACCCCGGTCAACTGTTCCAGACTGATGGTTTCAGGATAATTACGCGCCTCAAACGCCACGCCCGCGCTTTCCGCGCTTTTGCGTTGGTTGCGCACATACAACTCTGCCGCCGCCACATCGCCGACGCTGATCGAGACCAACCGAGGCTCCCACCCCGCCGCCGTCAAAACCGCAGCTTGCGCCGCGACATCCGCCACCATCCGCACAGCGATTGCCCGCCCGTCGATGATCGTCGCTGACATAGACCCTGCTCCCTAAGGGGCAGACGGCCCCAGCACTTGTTCTTCGCGGTCAATCGACCAATCAATCATCCGCCGCCATAGCGCTTCAACCAGATCCGGGTCCACGCCCTCCCGCACCGCATGGCCGCGCACCTTGGCCACCACTGCCTCTACCCGGTCTTCAATCCGCGCGGGCAGCCCTTCGGCGGGTTTCAGATCAATCGCCCGGTCGATGAACGCCACACGCCGCGCCAGCGATGCCACGATCTGCGCGTCCAGCACATCAATCTCGACGCGCAATTCCTGCATCGAATGGCACTCTTTCGGGGCTTTCACGCCACGCTCTCCCTTGATCGCATCCCGCCACCTTCTGGGCAGCGGGACGCCTAAGGTCAAGATGCGTCAGCGTCGCTTAGAACAAGCCTTCGACATTGCCATCCGCATTCAGCCGGATCACTTCGGCCGAGGGCACGCGCGGCAGACCCGGCATGGTCATGATCTCGCCGCAGATCGCCACGATGAAACCAGCGCCCGCCGAAAGCCGCACTTCGCGCACCGGAACCGAGTGGCCAACAGGCGCGCCGCGCACGTTGGGGTCGGTGGTAAAGGAATACTGCGTTTTCGCCATGCAGATTGGCAAGTGGCCATAGCCCGCCGCTTCCCATGTCTTCAGCTGATCGCGGATCGACTTGTCTGCAAGCACCGCATCAGCGTGATAAATCCGCTTGGCGATGGTTTCCATCTTTTGGAACAGCGGCATGTCGTCGGGGTAAAGCGGGGCAAAATTCGCCGCCCCAGATTCCGCCAACTGCACCACTTTCTTGGCCAGTTCCTCAATGCCCGCCGAGCCATGCGCCCAGTGCTTGCACAAGATCGCCTCGGCCCCGTTCTGGGCAACATAGTCTTTCACAGCCTGAATTTCGGCATCGGTGTCGCTGAAGAAGTGGTTGATCGCCACTACAACCGGCACGCCGAACGATTTGACGTTGCCAATGTGACGGCCCAGGTTCGGGCAGCCTTTCTTCACGGCATCAACATTTTCCGCGCCCAGATCGGCCTTCGCCACGCCGCCGTTCATCTTCATTGCGCGCACAGTCGCCACGATCACCGCCGCCGATGGCGACAGCCCTGCCTTGCGGCACTTGATGTCAAAGAACTTCTCAGCACCAAGATCAGCCCCGAAACCGGCTTCCGTCACCACATACTCGCCCAATTTCAGCGCGGTCTTGGTGGCAATAACCGAATTGCAGCCATGCGCGATATTGGCAAACGGCCCGCCATGCACAAACGCCGGGTTGTTTTCCAAGGTCTGCACCACGTTGGGCTGCATCGCATCTTTCAACAGCACGGTCATCGCGCCATCGGCCTTGATATCACGGCAATAGATCGCCTTTTTGTCGCGGGTATAGGCCACAACGATGTCGCCCAGACGCTTCTGCAGGTCCTCCAGATCGTTCGACAGGCACAGAATGGCCATAACTTCCGACGCCACCGTAATGTCAAACCCGGTCTGACGCGGGAAACCGTTGGCCACGCCGCCAAGGTTTACCACGATATCGCGCAGCGCGCGGTCGTTCATGTCCATGACCCGGCGCCACACGATGCGACGCTCGTCAATCGCCAGTTCATTGCCCCAATAGATATGGTTGTCGATCATCGCCGACAGCAGGTTGTGGGCGCTCGTGATCGCGTGGAAATCGCCGGTGAAATGCAGGTTCATTTCTTCCATCGGTACGACTTGCGAATACCCGCCCCCCGCAGCGCCACCCTTCATGCCGAAATTCGGCCCCAGGGATGCTTCACGAATACACACCACGGCCTTCTTGCCAATGCGGTTCAAACCATCGCCCAGACCCACCGTCGTCGTGGTCTTGCCCTCGCCCGCAGGCGTCGGGTTGATCGCCGTCACCAGGATAAGCTTGCCATTCGGGCGGCCTTCCAAAGACCGGATAAACTCTTGGCTGACCTTGGCTTTGTCATGGCCGTAGGGCAGCAAATGCTCGGACGGGATGCCCAGCTTTGCGCCGATTTCCATGATCGGCTTTTTCTTGGCTTCCCGCGCAATTTCGATATCGGTCTTGAAGGCCATGTGTCTCTCCCTGTGAGCGCAGCCCATGCCACGCCCCAATGTCGCTTTCCCACGCTATACCGACACTAAGACCCTTCAACAGGTGCTAAACCGACACGTCCCGCCGCAAATTCGCCAGCGCAGGTTTCCGATCGGAAATTTTGGAACGGTCGGGGAAATATATTCCGATAATGGAACATTCATTCCAAATCTTAAAGCAGGTCAACCCGCCGCGCAGAATCAAGATGCGGCCATGTCGGCTGATCCGGGATATGCAGCGTCACCGCTTGCCCCACTTGCAACACCCCCTCGGCCTCGACCCAAGCCGTCACCCCGCGCCGCCCCGCCGCCGCCGATTTGAACCGCTTGCCAAACCCCGGATGCCTGGCTTCAATCGGTTTGGCCGGCAGTTGACACGCACGGTTTTCCATATCCACCACCAGCGTCGCCCCTCCCATCGCTTGCAGCCGCGACGCAGGCGGGACCCGCGTGAAATCCGGTATTCCCTTGATGACCATGGTCGCCCCCACCAAAGCCGGGTCCAGATCACCAATTCCCATCGCCGCCGCAATCGCCGCCAGATCCTCGGCACTTACCACCGAGAACTGCCGGGTATTGCGAATGGTGGTGCCGCGTGGATATTGCCCCACAACCCGGCTGCACGACGCGCGGGTAAGCCCGCCATGCGCCTCGCCCTCCGGCCCCGAAAACCGCGCCATCAGGCTTTGCACCGCCACCGCCTCCAGGGCCGCATCGCGGTCCGGCACCACGCCCAGCCATGTAATCTCGCCAACAAACCGGGTGGGCAACAACGCGGGCATGTCACACCGTCAGGGTAAAGAAACAGCGGCGGAACGGAAAATACACCGCTCCCCCCGGCAACAGCGGATAGGCCGCCGCCAGCGCCGCATCATAGGCATGGGTAAAGACCACAGCCTCTTGCGCCGTCAGCTTTTCCAAGAATGGCCGCATCGCCGTGGCTTCGGTAAACCGCCGCACCGGGTGGCCATCCTTGCTCGCCTCCAGACGCTGAACATATTCCGTCTCCCAGGCATCAACGCGACCAAACGGCGCCAGCATCTCGCGATACGCCCAAGCTTGGCTTACCGGTGCCTCATAACCCGCAAAATCAAACCGATCCGGAAACATCGCCGCAGCAATATCGCGCAAGAACCGATGCGAGGGCGCATGAAACTGCCGTGGCATCTGCACAGCCAGCATACCACCGGGGGCTAACACTTCACCAAGACGCGGCAAAACCACCGCGTGATCCGGCACCCAATGCAGCATCGCGTTCGAGAATATCAACGCCGGTGGCTGATCCGGCACCCAAGCCATCACATCGGCCTGCACCAGCTTTGCATAAACCCCGGTCTCCTCAGCCTTGGCAATCATCGCAGGCGAGGCATCGACGCCGATCACCTGCCGCCCCGGAAACCGCGTGGCCAACGCCGCCCCCACAGCCCCGTCGCCACAGCCCAGATCAACCACGTCACCATCCGGCAACGCCCCCACCTGCGCCAGCAAATCCAGTGCGGGGCGCAAACGCAAACCCCGAAACCTGGCGTAGGTTTCGGGGTTCCAATCTGTTTGATCAGATTTCAATCGCGCCTCACGCCATTGGTTCGGGTTCAAGCCCGGCTTCAGGCTTGACCACCTTCGGCTTGGTCTTCGGGATCGACGCAACCGATGTCACCCCACCCGTGGGCGTGCCGTCATCATCGCCACCCAACGGTTCACCCGCAATCACCTTGCGGATTTCGTCACCGGTCAGCGTTTCATACTCAAGCAAGCCCTTGGCAAGCCGCTCGAACTGATCCGCCTGCTCCAGCAAGATCCGCCGCGCGGTGTCATAGCCCTCGTCGATCAAGGCCTTCACTTCCGACTCGATCAACTGCTTGGTTTCGGCCGAAACCGAAAGCCCCGCCGTCTTGCCCTGATAGCCTTCATGCGCCTCGGCATAGTCGATGTTGCCCACGGCATCCGACATGCCCCAGCGCAACACCATCGCCCGCGCCAAAGCCGACGCCTGCTGAATATCACCCGAAGGCCCGTTCGACACGTCGTCCTCACCCCATTTGATGATCTCGGCGGCTTTACCGGCCATCGTCATGGCGATCTTTTGCTTGCACTCGCCCTTGTGCCAGTTCAGCCGGTCAATTTCCGGCAGGCTGACAACCATACCCAAAGCCCCACCACGCGGAATGATCGTGGCCTTGTACACCGGGTCGCACTTTGGCAACGCCATGCCCACAATCGCATGACCCGCCTCATGATAGGCCGTGTGTTCCTTCTGCTCGGCAGTCAGCACCATCGAGCGGCGCTCGGCCCCCATCATCACCTTGTCTTTGGCGTTCTCGAAATCGTCCATCGTCACGAATCGACGGCCAATCCGGGCCGCCATCAACGCGGCCTCGTTCACAAGGTTTGCCAGATCAGCGCCCGAGAACCCGGGGCAACCGCGTGCAATGGTGCGCAGATCGACATCCGGCCCCACCGGCACTTTGCGCGCATGCACGGTCAAGATCTTTTCGCGGCCCTTGATATCGGGGTTTGGCACATGGATCTGGCGGTCAAAACGGCCCGGGCGCAGCAGGGCCGGGTCCAGCACGTCCTTGCGGTTGGTCGCGGCCACGATGATCACACCCTCGTTGGCCTCAAACCCGTCCATTTCCACCAGCAATTGGTTCAAGGTCTGCTCGCGCTCGTCATTGCCGCCGCCCATACCAACGCCACGCGCGCGGCCCACGGCATCAATTTCGTCGATGAACACGATGCAAGGCGCGTTCTTTTTCGCCTGCTCGAACATGTCGCGCACGCGAGATGCGCCCACGCCCACGAACATTTCCACAAAATCCGAGCCGGAGATCGTGAAAAATGGCACCCCTGCCTCGCCTGCAATCGCCCGCGCCAGCAGCGTTTTACCGGTACCCGGAGGGCCAACCAACAACGCGCCTTTCGGGATCTTGCCGCCAAGCCGCGAATATTTCTGCGGATTGCGCAGGAATTCTACAATTTCCTCAAGCTCTTCCTTGGCTTCGTCGATGCCGGCCACATCATCAAATGTCACGCGACCCTGCTTTTCGGTCAGCAACTTGGCCCGAGATTTCCCGAACCCCATCGCCCCGCCTTTGCCGCCACCCTGCATCCGGTTCATGAAGAAAATCCAGATACCGATCAGCAGCAGGAACGGCAACCAAAGCGAGATCAGCGAAAAGAACCCCGATTGTTCCTGGGCCTCGACCCGCACTTCAATCTGCTTGGCGATCAACCGATCGGTGATTTCCTCACCAGCAGGCTTGATCGTCAGATACTGATTGCCATCCTTGGCCTTGACCATCACCCGCTCACCGTCAAGCGTCACGCTGGTCACATCGCCCGCGTCCACCCGTTCGATGAACTCCGAATACGACAGCGTCCGCGATGCGCTGGTAGTCTGGCTACCGCTGAACAAGTTGAACAACGCCAGGATCAGCAGGAAAAGAACAACCCAAAACGCGATATTCCGTGCATTACCCACGAACAGTCTCCTTGGCGAGTGGCACACCATCCTTGGTATGCAGCTTATGTCTTAAGATAGTGGATAGAGCGGGGGGTTCAATGCGATACTATGAATGAGTTGAACCCTGCGTCGATTTTGGCCGAAAAGCCATTGTTTACCCCCGCAACAGGGGCGGCAACAAGGGTATCATCGCGCCAGATTGCAGGCGACACCAAAAGAGCATCGCGCGAAACCCCGCATTCGCGCCAATTCTTGCACTGTCGCAGCCCCACCGCCCCCAGCGCCCGCACCGTCAGCCCTGCGGCTTTTGGCCCCATCAGCCGCCAACGCCCGTCCCACATCTGATCCAGATCGCACACCACCCCCGCCACCGCACGCGGTTCGCGCGTGATGCAAATACCGGCAGCGCCCACCCTGATCCGGCACCCCCAAAGCGTGGTATCGGCGCCTGACAGAATCGCCCCCTGCACCCGACCCAATGCCGCCGCCCGTGGCGCATAGGCGGCAGCGGAAACCCAACGCAGCCCGGCAATCAACAGCCGCCGCTGCACCTCGAACGGCAAGGCCTGAAACCCGGCGCGATCAAACACCAGCCCCCCCGCCGCCTCAATTGCCACCTGTGACGCCGCCGTCACCGTCGCCTGCACCAAGGCGCTTTGCGCAAAATTCAGATTGTCCACCACCCGGCTTAAGTGCCGAACCGTGATCCCCAAAGGCGTCAAAGCCGCCAACACCCGCCGCGCCTTGACGCGGGTATAGTGGGCATCGGCGTTGGTGGGGTCATCCAGCCATGTCACGCCACGGCGCCGCAAATAGCCGCGCAGATCCTCACGCGGGATCGCCAGAAACGGTCGGCCAAACACCACCCCGCCCTCGCGCCACGCCGCGCGCATCCCCGATAAACCCTCCAAACCGGCTTCCCGCGCCAGCCCCATCAGAAAGGTTTCCGCCTGATCATCCGCCGTATGGCCCAGCACCACATGGCCGATCCCCCGCGCCCGCGCCCAATCCGCCATCAGCCGATAACGCGCCCGCCGCGCCTGATCCATCAGATTGCCCGAGATCGCGCCGTGCTCCCACACCAGCACGTCATGCGCCACGCCAAGGCCTGCGCAAATACGGCCCACATGCGCTGCCTCATCGCGCGCCTCGGGGCGCAAACCATGATCCACCGTCACGGCATGCACTTCCCAACCCGCATGTTGGGCCGCTTGCACCATCAAATGAAGCGCCGCCATCGAATCGCTGCCACCCGACACCGCCACGCCCAGCAACTTCGGGGCGTCACCTTCAAATGCCCTACCCGCAGCATCCAGCAGATCGGCGTCACTTTCTGCCGCCCTTAGCCCCGAAAGGCTCACGGACAGGCCAATCCCTGCATCGCTATCGACGCATTGGTCGCGTGGATGCTGCCCGGAAACCGGGTGCCAACTTCCGTCAGCGTCACGCAGGCCTCGGGCGTCTGCCCCAAGGTGCCCAACGCCTGCCCCAACTTCAGCAAGGCCTCGCCCGCACGGGGGCCCGTCGGGGCGCCGGAAAAGCTGTCCAGATAGGCACGCGCGGCATCCTTGGTCTCGCCCAACTGGCTTAGCGCATCGCCCCGCAGGAAATGCGCCTCATAGGTCAGGGGGCCGCCCGTGTAGGTCTGGGCAAAGGTCGCAAACTGGTCCGCGGCGGCACGAAAGTCACCGGAAGCGAGCACCGCCTGAGCCCGGTCAAAATCTGCCTGTTCGCCCATGGCAAGCTCTGCCCCGCCCTCGACAACCGCCGGTTCCAGCGGCGACGCCACCGTGCCCGCGCCCGCCACAGTATCGCCACCAAGCGTTGGTGTCGCAGGAATGGCCCCCACATCGCCGCCCTCAAGCTCGGTCACCCGAAACTCCAGATCGCCCACCCGGTTGGTGCCATCCGTCACCACCTTGTTCAGCCGCAGCTCGACGGTTTCCGTCTTTGCCGTCAGCTGCACCAAGGCCGCCTCGATCGTGTCCAGACGTTGCAACGCCGATCCGCCCGCCGCCCCCGATTGCGCAGCACCGGTGGTCACCAACTCCTGCTTAAGGGCGTTGAACTCGGCGCTTAACGCCGACAGTTCCGCGCGAATATCGGCAAGGCTCTGCGCCCGGTCTTGTGCGAACACAAAGCCGGGCAGCATCACCAACACAAACGTCAAGACACGGATCATCTGATCAGGCTCCCGAACCCTGCGACAACACCGTCACGGCGCGACGGTTGCGCGAATAGCAATCCTCGGTCGAGCAAACTTCGATCGGGCGCTCTTTGCCATAGGAAACCGTGCGCATCCGGCCCGGTGCAACCCCTTGGGAAATCAGGTAATCCTGAACCGCCGATGCCCGGCGCGCGCCCAAGGCAAGGTTATATTCCCGCGTGCCCTGCTCGTCGGCATGGCCTTCGACGATGATCGCGTAATCCGAATTGGTCTGCAACCACTGCGCCTGCTGGCTTAGCGTTGCGCGCGCCGTGTCCGACAGGTTGCTTTGGTCAACGGCAAAGAATACCCGGTCGCCCAGCGTCTGCTGGAAGTATGCAACCGAGGTCGGGTCATTCGGCCCGCCAAGACCTGCGGTATCAATACCCCCGGCATTTGGCCCGCCGGCCCCATTTGCACCACCCGCACCGAAACGGTCCGGATTATTACAGGCAGCAAGGCCGAACGCCGCCACCAAAAGCAAAGCTTTAGTCAGATAGGCCATGGAATATTCCTTCTTTTTCTTGGCTCGATTGGCCGAACTATATCAGGTTTGCGCCACCTTGGGAATCCGCCCCAAATCTGGCAACGCAGGGCTTAACTTACGGCAACAGCGGCGACCACGCGGGGTCGGACGCCGGGGTTTCCGTCGAGATCTGGCGCAAGTTGCGCCCCGAGATATCCACCGAATAGAGGCCCGGCTGCCCTTCGGCACCTGCCGCCTGCCGTGTGAACATGATTACCCGGCCATTGGGGGCCCAAGTCGGGCCCTCGTCAAGAAACGATGCCGTCAACAACCGCTCTTCCGACCCATCGGCTAACATCACGCCAATATGGAACCGACCCTCGTTTTGCTTGGTAAAGGCGATGTAATCGCCGCGCGGCGACCAGACCGGGGTGCCGTAACGCCCCGCCCCATTGGAAATCCGCCGCGGCTCGCCGCCGCCTGCCGACATCACATAAATCTGCTGCCCGCCCGAGCGATCAGACTCGAACACGATCTGGCTGCCGTCGGGGCTATAGCTGGGTGCGGTCTCAATCGACGGCGCATTGGTCAACTGGCTTAGCGCCCCCGACCCGGTATCGACCGAATAGATGTCGGTATTGCCGCCGCGCTCCAATGAGAACACCACCGTCCGCCCGTCGGGGGCAAAACGCGGCGCAAAGGTCATGGTGCCGGGCTGTTCTTCAAGGCCCCGCGTCTGCAAGCTGGCCACATCCATCAGGTAAATCTTCGGGAAGCCGCTGGTATAGCTGGTAAACAAGATCCGGTCACCGGTGGGCGAGAACCTTGGCGCCAGCACAATCGAGCTGCTGTCCGTCAGATAGGCCACATTCGCCCCGTCGTAATCCATCACGCCAAGCCGCTTGGCGCGATCATTCTTTGGCCCGCTTTCGGCCACGAACACCACGCGGGTGTCAAAATACCCGGTCTCGCCGGTGATCCGCGCATAGGCCGCATCCGCCACCTTATGCGCCATCCGACGCCAGCTTTGGGTGGTGCCGGCAAACTGCAAGCCATCGCCCAGCGGTTGGCCGGAAAACACGTCAAACAGCCGGAACTTGACCACGATCTTGTCGCCCGACGCCTGCACCGCCCCGGTAATCAGCGCCTGCGCGTTGATCGCCTTCCAATCCTCATAGGCCACCGGCGCGTCAAAACTGGTGACTTGGCTGATATGCGCATCAGCCGGAATTTCCCGGAACAACCCGGTTCCCGCCAGATCCGACGCGATCACCCGCGCGATATTGGCGGCGTAATCCCCGGCTTCACCGTTTTCGGGAATGAAGTTCGGCACCGCAAACGGCAAAGGTTCGATCACGCCAATAGTGATATCCAACCGCAGCGGTTCCTGCGCTTGGGCTACATGGGGCATCCCCGCCAGCGCCAGCAGCGCCAGCGCGATCACGGGGGTGAGGGTTCTGAACAGGGTCATTGGTTCCTCATTCCTTCCGGGTTGAATGTAAATTTATGTGTGCGCCTTTGGCCCTCAAAGTCACGGGGAAGGGTGAACCCTTTCGCCCCGTAGCGCCGGGCCGCATCGCGCGCGGCGTCATGAACGTGTCTTGCGGCATTAACCGCCGGAACGGCACTCCACCCCATGAAGATAGGCGCATCATTTCAGCCGCATCCCTTCGGGGTTGAACACCAGTTCCATATTCTTCCAGGTGTCGTATTTCTCTGGCGGCAGCGGGAACCCTTTAGAGCCACAGCGAATAATCGCCCGCCGCGCGGTCTCGAACGCTTGGCGGATCGACGCATCAGAGCCGCCAGACGACTCGATCATCTGGATCGACCCGGTATCGGGCACGCCATTTTGCCCCACCGATACCGCCACCACCACCGTCACCCGCAGCGCCTCGGACGACAGCGCGCCGACGTTCCAGCACGAACTGACCGCCACCCGCATCGCATCCTTTTCGCCCGAACTCATCGGCGGGCCTTTGGGTGCGTTATCCCCCGCCGCCTCGCCGCTGTCGGTCTGCGCCGCCGTCGCCAATTCCGCAGCCAGCGCCTCGGCCACCGCATCATCCGTCGCCGCCGAATCAGAGGCGGCGGTTTCGGTCGGGGCGTCGGCCACAGGCTGCTCGGCCACAGCTTCTTCAGCCGCCGCCGGTTTGCGTGGCCGCTTTGGCGGGCGCACCGAACTGGTCGGTGCCAACTGCGGCGCGTCCGGTTCGGTTTCCGTGGCTTCGGTCACGATCTGCGTTGTCGCCTCTTCCGGTGCGGCCTCGACCTGTGGCTCTTCCACCACGGGCGCATCCGGGCTGGGCTGATCGCTTACTGCGGGCGTTGCCTCAGGGGCGGTTTCCACCGCCGGATCGGGCGCTTCCACCGGCAAATCCGCCACCCGGTCCGCCGGGCGCGGCTTCGGGCGCACCGTCGACAATGGCACCGGAATGGGCTGTTCCACCTCGGCGGGCGGCAACAACGGCTCGGGCACCACCTCGGGCGCGGGTTCCGGTTCCGGCTCCGGCGCAGGCTCAGGTATCACCACCGGCTCGGGGATCGGCTCTACCACCGGCTCAGGCGCAGGCTCCACCACCGGCTCAGGCTCAGGCGCAGGCTCTACCACAGGCTCCGGCACTGGCGCAGGCTCCACCACTTCCGGCACCACCGGTTCGGGTGCCGTCACCGCAGGCTCTGCCGCAGGTTCAGGCGTTGACGGGGCCGCCGCCATCATCGCATCAAACTCGGCCTCCGACAAAAGCGATACCGAGGTTGCGTTGATTTCAGGCATGTCTTTGGCGGTAAAGAGGAAATCCCCCAATACCACCCAAAGGATCAGGCCAAGATGCCCGATGCCAGAAATGATGACGCCCTTGTTCATATCCGCCGGGCCTAGCCGCCACTACCGCCAAAAGTCGGCCCCTCAGTATCGGTCACCAGACCAATATTGCGGAACCCACCGGCATTCAACGCCCCCATCAACTGCGCCACCCGCTCATAAGGCACCGCCCCATCCGCGCGCACAAAGATCTTGTCGCTGGTCCGCTCTGCCGCAATCGCCAGCAACTGCGGGATCAGGTCATTCTCGTCCACCGGCGTTTTCTGGATCAGGATCGTGCCATCCGCCATCACGGTAATCGCCAACGGCTCTTCATCCTGATCGGTCGGCAAGGCGGTCGCGGCGGTATCGGGCAACTCTACCGGAACCCCCACCGTCAGCAGCGGTGCCGCCACCATGAAAATAATCATCAGCACCAACATCACGTCAACAAACGGCGTCACGTTAATCTCGGACATCGCCGCCGAGCGGCCACGCCTGCGCCCCCGCCGACCGCTGCCACCCGACTTTTTCATCACCCCGGCACCCATGGCTCAGGCGTCCAACTGGCGCGACAGAATGGTGGCAAACTCATCGGCAAAGGCCTCATAGCCGCCAATGATATGCTCGGCATCCGAGTTCAGCTTGTTGTAAAACACCACCGCCGGAATAGCGGCAACCAGACCGATGCCCGTCGCCAGCAGCGCCTCGGCGATCCCCGGTGCCACCACGGCAAGCGAGGTGTTCTGCGACAAGGCAATCTGCTCGAACGCGTGCTTGATCCCCCAGATCGTGCCAAACAACCCGATAAACGGCGCGGTAGAGCCAACCGTGGCCAGGAACGACAAACCCTTGTTCAGGCCTTCGCTTTCCTTGTTGATCGCCACATCCATGCTGCGGTCAATCCGGGCCTGCGCGCCCGCGATCAACGCGCCATCCTGCTTGTGGCTGCGTCGCCACTCCAACATGCCGCTGG
>JBAVTI010000106.1:0-3893 GCA_049696055.1 Paracoccaceae bacterium
GTGCTGCATAATCCGACGCCAACAGAACATCGGTTTCCGCCAGATCCTGCACATGGGCAAAGCCATCGGCCGCCAAAACCCGCGCCTCAAGCGCTGCGCGGGCCGGTTGCGCCTGGCCCTGCGCGTCGATCGCCCATTCCGAACCCTTGAGCCACGCCTCGCCCGCAGCGGCCCGACCTTCGGCAGAATAATCATCCAATGCGTCGGTCATCCCCATGCCGTAAAGCCCCGGTTTGGGGCCGAAAACCCGGTGGGTTTGCAGGGTATAGGGGTTATCCTTAGGGCTTTCGTCGCGCAGGGCCAAGGCGGCAGCGCCGGCCTCGAAAATCTGCGCCAAACCGGGGAACACATCGCGAAACAGCCCCGATACCCGCAGCGTCACGTCGATGCGCGGGCGGCGGAGCAGGGCGAGGGGGACGATTTCAAAACCCGATACCCGTTCCGAGCCGTCGTCCCAGCGCGGGGCAAGACCTGCCAGATGCAGCGCCATGGCGAATTCTTCGCCCGCTGTGCGCATGGTGGCCGACCCCCACAGATCAATCACCAAACCGCGCGGCCAATCGCCCTGATCCTGCAAATGGCGGCGCAGCAATTCTTCGGCCAGCTTGACGCCTTGGGCGTGGGCTGCGCGCGATGGCACGGCGCGGGGATCGACGGAAAAAAGGTTGCGCCCGGTCGGCAGAACGTCGGTGCGGCCGCGGTAGGGCGACCCTGCAGGGCCGGGGGCGACACGTTTGCCGTCAAGTGCCGTCAGCAATCCTGCCATCTCGCCCGCAGCTTGGCCGTAAATGTGCAGGCCATCGCCAAACTGGCTTTCCTTGATGTCGCAGACAAAACGGTCAATCCGGGTGATCGTCTCGGCGGGGCTGGCATCGGGGGGAATACCCAGATCGGCTTCTACCCCGGCTGCCTGCGCCTCGTCGCGGATGCTGGAGATCAGGCGGTCGCGGCGCGCCGGGTCAAGACCATCGGCGGTGGAATACTCATCAAGCAGCCGCTCTAGCCGGGCCATGCCGGGCGGGGTGGCCGATTGCGCCATCGGTGGCGGCAGATGGCCCAGCGTTACCGCACCGATGCGGCGCTTGGCTTGGGCCGCCTCACCGGGGTCGTTGACGATGAACGGATAGATCACCGGCAGCGCGCCGATCAGTGCCTCGGGCCAGCAGGTATCTGACAGGGCCACCGATTTGCCGGGCAGCCATTCCAGCGTGCCATGCGCGCCGATGTGGATCAGCGCGTGGATCCCAAGGCTGCGCAGCCACAAGTAAAACGCGACATAGGCATGGCGCGGGGTGCGGGACAAATCGTGGTAATCGCCATCGCGCGCCGCCACGTCACCGCGTTCGGGTTGCAGGGCGATCAGGGCGTTTCCGCGCAGGATGGCAGCAAAATGGAAAGCGCCGCCCCGGCATGCGGGGTCCGCCTCGGGGGCACCCCATGCGTCGTGCAAGGCGGTTTGAAGGGGCGCGGGCAGGGTGGCAAGGGCGGCACGATAGGCGTCCAACGGCCAGCCTATGGTTTGCGTGGTCAGGGTGTGGCCAAGGGCCGTGTCAGTGTGGGAGGTGTAGCCTGCGTCTGCCAATGCCGAAACGATGGCTTCGGTCGAGGCCAACGCGTCAAGCCCAACCGCATGGGCAAGGTTATGCGCCCGTCCGGGGTAGGTCGACAGGATCAGCGCCAGTTTGCGGTCTTGGGCGGCGGTAGCGGCAAGGCGGTGCCAACCCGCCACCCGGTCAATCACCGCGGCAATGCGGGCTGCATCGGCGCGGTGGGCAAAGCGCGAAAATTGCAGATCGGGGTCGCGCGGGCTGGGGGCCTTGAAGCTGGTAACCCCGGCGAAGATGCGGCCATCGACCTCGGGCAACACCACATGCATGGCCAGATCGGCAGGCGAAAGCCCGCGATCCGACGCAGCCCAATCGCGTTTGCGGGCGGTGGAAAGCGCCACCTGGAATACCGGGCAACCGGGGGCATCAAGCGGCGAGGTGCCATCCGCGCCTTTGCCGGAAAATGCAGTGGCATTGATGATCGCCACCGGGGCAAGAGCGGTCAGCGCCGCCCGAAGCCAAGTCCCCGCGCCGGTGGCCTTGAGCGAGGGCGCAAACAGCCCGATCGCTTGAAAACCCCGCGCCCGCAGACCCCCGATCAGCGCGTCAATCGGCGCGGTATCGGCCGAGGTCAGGTAACTGCGGTAAAACGTAACGGCAACCATCGGGCCATCGCCCACTGGGGCCGCCACCACGCCGCACGCAGGATCATACCAGCCGCAATCGGGCACCGACTTTTCACCCGGCACCGGCCCGGCATAAAGCCCCGCGCCAAGCGCAAGCTGTGCCAAAGCGGCTTGGGCTGCCACCGCACCCCCCGCATCGCACAGCGCCGACAGGCGGCGCAGGGTCGATATCGGCAGGGTGGACAGCGCATCAAGCTGCGGATCGTCGCGGCCATCGGCGGGCAGAACGGCAAGGGCAATGCCCCGCCGTCGCGCCATATCTTGCACTTGGGCCAAACCATAGGCCCAATAGCCCGCGCCGCCGATTACCCGGATCAAAATGCCCTTGGCATGCGCCAACGTCGCCTCGACATAGGTATCGACCGACAACGGATGCCGCAGCGCCACAAGATTGGCCAAGCGCAGGGTCGGCAACGATGCCCGTCCGCGCGCCCATCCCGCCGCAAAAGCCCCAAGGTCGCTGTCAGAAAACGACAATACCACCAGATCGGCCGGGGTCTGACCCAGGTCGAACGGGGTATCGGTTTCCTCAAGCCCATGGCTTTCGCGGAAGACGACGTGCATGGATCAGGCCCCCAGAACCGCCTTTATGGCAACCAGATCAATGTCGTGATGTTCCGCGATGACCACCAGACGGGTCTGGCGCGGCGCGTCACCCCAGGGGCGGTCATACTGCGCGCGCACCCTTTCGCCCACTGCTTGCACCAGCATTCGCATCGGCTTGCCCTGCACTGCGACATAGCCTTTGACCCGCAAGATATGCTGCTCACGCGCCAGACGCTGAAGGGCGGCTTGCAAGGCGTCTGGGTCGGCCACTTCGCCCAGATCAATCACCACCGTGTCGAAATCATCGTGCTCATGGTCGTCATGACCATCGTGATGCGACGGGCGCGCAGCAATGTCATCTTCTGCTGCTGCGTTGATGCCAAGGATCAGACGCGGGTCAATGATGCCTTCGGTCATCGCAATGATTGGCAGTCTGCGCGGGCTTTCCGCCTCGATCATCAGACGCGCGGCGGCAAGGCCCGCTTCGCCCGCCAGATCGGCCTTGGACAACAGCACGATATCGGCGCAGGAAATCTGATCCTCGAACACCTCGGACAGTGGGGTTTCGTGGTCGATGCTGCCATCAGCGGCGCGCTGGGCCGCGACGGCGGCAAGATCGGGGGCAAAGCGGCCCGCAGCAACCGCTTCGGCATCGGCCAAAGTGATCACGCCATCAACGGTAATTTTAGAGCGGATCGCAGGCCAATCGAACGCCTTCAGCAATGGCTTGGGCAACGCAAGGCCCGAGGTCTCAATCAAGATATGATCGGGGCGCACGGGCAGCGCCATCAGCGCCTCGATGGTGGGAATGAAATCGTCGGCTACGGTGCAACAGATGCAGCCATTGGCAAGCTCGACAATGTTTTCGACCGGGCAATTCTCGTCGGCACAAGATTTCAGAATATCGCCATCAATGCCCAACGTGCCGAATTCATTGACCAATACCGCCAGCCGCTTGCCCTGCGGGTTCATCATCAGATGCCGGATCAGCGTGGTCTTGCCCGCGCCCAGAAAGCCGGTGATCACCGTCACGGGGATTTTTTCAAGATTGGTCATAGGCTACTCCTGAGGCGGGATGCGGGCGATGGATTGTTTGCGAAAGACTTCGGGGCGC
>JBAVTI010000107.1:0-11090 GCA_049696055.1 Paracoccaceae bacterium
ATTGCCGCCGCCAATGATCACCACACGCTCTTGTTTTTTGGTCTTTTTCCCAAAGATTTCCAAAGTTCGGTTCAGATCTTCGCTGTGGGCAAAGACATAGATCTGATCTCCGGCGAACAACTGATCCCCCGGTTCGGGCGCAAACAGCCGCCCCGCGCGCCGCACGCCAACCACAATGGCGCGCAGGGTAGAAAACAGCTCGTTCAACTGTCGAAGCGGCGTGTTCAGCACCGGGCAATCCGCATCCAGTGCAATGCCCAACAACTGTGCGCGCCCCCCCATAAAGCTTTCGGTATCAAAGGTCGCGGGGGCTGCCAGACGCTGCAACGCCGCCTCGGCTACTTCGCGTTCCGGGCTGATCACCACGTCGATGGGCAGGTGATCGCGGCGGTAAAGATCGGAATAGCCTTCGTCCATATAGCTTTGCGCGCGCAGCCGGGCGATCTTGCGCGGCACCCCAAAAACCGAATGCGCAACCTGACAGGTGACCATATTCACCTCGTCAGAATGGGTGGCGGCAATGATCATGTCGGCGTCGCGCGCACCGGCCTGCTCCAACACATCGGGGTGGCTGGCAAAGCCGGTAACCCCCTTCACATCCAGCGTTTCGGTCGCCCGACGCACCAGATCGGCGTTGAAATCCACCACAGTCACGTCATTGCGTTCCCCAGAAAGGTGGCGGGCAATTTGCCAGCCAACCTGCCCCGCGCCGCAGATGATCACCTTCATAGCCGCCTCCGAGGTTGCGGTTTCCCGCCCGGTTCAGGCGCCTTCAATGGCAGAAGCGCCCGGGGACGTCAATTCGACCAGACGCGCCCTTGATCCTAGTCGTCAGAGCCGTCGGTATCGTCGTCCTCAAGCCGCGCAGTGCGCCCGCCCGCCTTCGAGGTTGTGACAACGCCCAAAGACTTTAGCTTGCGGTGCAGCGCCGAGCGTTCCATCCCCACGAAAGACGCCGTTCGGCTGATATTGCCGCCAAAGCGGTTAATCTGGGTCAGCAGGTATTCTTTCTCAAACAACTCGCGCGCTTCTCGCAGCGGCAGGGTTGCCATTGCCCCCCCCAGAATAAGGCGTCCTTCGGCATCGCCGCCGCTTTCCTGCCCCGGCAATTCGCGCGCCTCAATCGGCCCCGACCCGTCGCCAAGGATCAGCACCCGCTCGATCACATTGCGCAATTGCCGCACATTGCCGGGCCATTGCATGGTCTGCAACAGCGCCTCGGCCTCGGACGATAACGCGCGCATCGGCAGACCTTGAGTGCGGTGGAACATCTCGACGAAATGATGGGTCAGGTCGGGAATATCCTCGCGGCGTTCTTCCAAAGACGGCACCGGAATCGGCACCACGTTCAGCCGGTCATATAGTTCCTGCCGAAACCGCCCCGCGCTAATCTCGTGGCGCAAATCATGGGTGGTTGAAGAAATCACCCGCAAATCAACGCGTACCTTGTCGGTGCCGCCCGCGCGGGTGAATTGTTGTTCGACCAGCACCCGCAGGATTTTTGACTGCGTTCCCAAGGGCATATCGGCCACTTCGTCGAAATAGACAATGCCGCCATGTGCCTGCTCCAGCAGCCCCATCTCTACCCCGCGCTCTGGGGTTTCGCGGCCAAACAGCACCTCTTCCATCCGTTCAGGTTCAATCGCCGCCGAGGATACCGACACGAAAGGTGCTGACGCCCGGTTCGAATTGGCATGGATATAGCGCGCCGCCATTTCTTTACCCGACCCCGCAGGCCCGGTCAGCATGACCCGGCCATTGGATTTCGTCACCTTCTCAAGCTGCACCTTCAGCGCTTTATAGGCCGGCGACGCTCCCAGCATTTCCGAGGCGGTGACATCGCGCCTGCGCAATTCGCTGTTTTCCCGCCGCAGCCGGCTGGTTTCCATCGCCCTGCTAACAACGACCATCAACTGGTCGATATTAAAAGGTTTTTCGATAAAGTCATAGGCACCCTGCTTGATCGCCGCCACCGCAATTTCAATATTGCCATGGCCGGAAATGATCACCACCGGCACATCGGGGTTGTCACGCTTGACCGATTTCAGGATATCGATGCCGTCCATCCGGCTGTCTTTCAGCCAGATATCCAAGATCATCAGCGCCGGTTCCTCGGCGTTGATCTGGTCAATGCATTCGTCGGCATTGGCCGCAAGCCGCACTTGAAACCCTTCGTCGCGCAAAATATCCCCGATCAACTCCCGGATATCGCGTTCATCGTCCACTATAAGAATGCTGCTCATCATGCCCCCTGGCCGCCCGCGGCCGCGTATTTAGCCCCACGTGCCCGCGACATTCGCGCGCCCCGCGGCAAATGGATTTCCGCCATCGCCCCGGCATGGGAATTGCCCTCAAAGACAGCCGCATCCGCAAGGGAAAGCGTGCCGCCATGCTCTTCAATGATCTTCTTCACGATAGACAGGCCAAGACCCGTCCCCTTTTCCCGCGTTGTAACATAGGGTTCAAACAGCCGCGCCCGATCGGGTGGAAGGCCGATGCCATTGTCGGAAATGCGAATGATGGCTTGATCCTCGGTGGTTTCAAGGGCCACCCGAATTTCAGGAACAAACCCTACCGGAGCGCCTTTTTCTATCAAGGTTTCAATGGCTTCTCCGGCGTTCTTAATCAAGTTTGTCATGGCTTGCGAAATCATCGTCGCATCCAGCTCCATGATCAGTGGCCCGTCGAAAATATCTGCCTTCACCTGCACACCGGGCAATCCGACATCCTGCAACACCACGGCGTCACGCAATATCTTGATCAGATCATGGTCACGCCGATCAGGCTCGGGCATCCGCGCGAATTTTGAGAACTCATCAACAATGCGCCGCAAGTCATTGGTTTGCCTTATAATAACGTCAGCGTACTGATCCAGATCATCGGCCTGATCCCCGACCATCGGCCGGAACTTCCGTTTGATCCGTTCGGCGGATAGCTGAATGGGCGTCAGCGGGTTTTTGATCTCATGCGCGATGCGCCGTGCCACGTCACCCCATGCCGCCATCCGTTGCGCCGACACCAGATCGGTCACATCATCAAATGCCACCACATAGCCTTCCAGCCGCCCGGTATCGGACCGTCGCACCGACATCCGCACCAGCAGGCTTTCCATCCGCCCCTTGCGCGTCAGCCGCACTTCTTCTTGCACCGCCGCAGCCCCACCCCGCAGCCGATCAAACAGCGCGCCAAATTCGGGTACCGCAACGGTCAGCGCCACATCGGATTTGCCTTCCTTGAAATCCAACAGACGCTCTGCGGCACGGTTTACAAAATCGACATGCCCATCCGGGTTCAGGCCAATCACCCCGGCAGTAATCGACGACAGCACCGAATCAAACAGCCGCCGCCGCCCCTCGGTCTGGCGATGCCCATCGACAAGCGCATCGCGTTGACCTTTCAGTTGCCGCGTCATCTGATTGAACAGCCGACCCAACATGGCAATTTCGTCATCGCCTTCTTCTTCCACCACCTGCACATCCAGATTGCCTTCGCCAACCCGCTGTGCCGCCCCCGCCAGCCTGCCCACGGGGCGCGACAACCGCTCGGCAAACCACAGCCCAAGCCAGACCGCCGCCAGGATCAGGATCAGCGCGAACCCAAGATACAGCAGGCCAAACTCAAACAGCAAACGCCCTCGTTCGCTCTCAAGTTGTTGATAAAGCCGGACAGTTTCCTTGGTTTCATCAAGCAGGCTAAGGATCGAGCCATCGACATTGCGCGACACATAAAGATACCGGTCGGCATAGGCATCCAGATGTACCAGCGCGCGGAACTCGTTGTTGGCCCAATCCTGAATAATGACAATTTCGCCATTCTTGGCACGGGCAATCTCGTCTGACGTTGGCGTCTCGAAATCGAAAAGGTAGGATTTCTCACCTCGGGTGCGCAAAATCCCACCACCATCAATCAAAAAGGCTTCGCGCAAACCGCGTTGAATTTGCGCCTGCCCCTGGGTCAGCAGCGGGCGCAATTGATCATCTTGCAAAAAGAACGTCGATTGCTTGGCCACATTCAGATAGCCGGCAAAGGCGGTCGCGTCTTCGGTCAGGTCGCGGGTATGCTCGCCCTCGTAGGCTTGCGCCGCCGATAGCGAATTGCCCACCACCTGCCGCACGCGGTCGGAAAACCAGCCCTCAAGCCCGACATTCACCGTCAACACCGCAAATACAGCCACCAGCACCGTCGGCGTCAGCGCCACCAGCGCGAACACCCCGGTCAGGCGCATGTGCAGACGCGATCCCGCCGATTGGCTGCGCCGGTCGGAAACCATCCGTACCACCCGCGCCAAAACCAGCGCTGCAACCAGCAGCACATAAACCATATCTGCCAGCAATATCAGCCGCAGCCACGGCGAACTTGCACCTTGGTTTAGCGGTCCCAGCGCCAGGAATGTCGCCACCGCCAGCACTGGCCCCAACACCACAAGGCCAAGCGTCATCATGGTTTGCACCCGCCGCTGCCTGCGCAGCCGCGATAGCTTGATGATCCATGTGTTGCTGCTTAACCCACTCGGCACGAACAGCGACCCCAATCCGATGGCACAACCCGTGCCTATTCCGCCACATCTGGTAGCGTGAATCGGGTAGATACCCCAAAGACACGCGCCATGTGGCGGTTTTACATCAGTTTGCGGCGGCGTGTCACGCGAATATCAAGCTCGGTGATCTTCTTACGCAAGGTATTGCGGTTGATCCCCAAAAGATCGGCACATTTGGCTTGGTTACCTGCCGTTGCGTCCAGGGCGATTTCGATCAACGGTGCCTCTACTTCGCGCAAAATCCGGTTGTAGACCCCGACAGGTGGCAATTGGCCGCCGTGCAAATCGAAATACCGCTTCAGATGTCGTGCCACCGAGGCGGAAAGTTTATCCCCCTCGCCGCCACCGCGCAGCGGTTCCATGATCGGCTGGCTGCCCAATGCCGATTCAACCTCGACCCGCGCAATCTCGGGCTCGGACGAGGTAACCATCAACCGCCGCAACGTATTTTCCAGCTGCCGCACATTGCCCGGCCAGCTATAGGCGCGCACCAGATCGCGCGCCTCGGTCGACAGCCTGCGGATCGCGCCAAAATCCCGTTCGCCGCGCGCCAGAAAATGTTCCGCAAGCAGCGGGATGTCATCCATCCGTTCGCGCAACGATGGCACATGCAGCGTCACGCCACCAAGCCGATAGAACAGGTCTTGCCGAAAACCGCCCGCTTCCATCCGGGCCGCCATATCGCTTTGGCTGGTGGCCATGATCCGCGGGGCGTTATCGCCCAGCATATCCAGCATCCGCACGATCCGCGCCTGAGTTTCATCGTCGTAATCGGCAACCTCATCAAACACCAGACTACCGCCACGCGCCCGTGCAAGCAGTTGCGCAGGCCCGTCCATGCCCTGAAAATCCCCGCTCTGTGCCACGATAAAGGGCATGGATCGGCGGTCGGAAAAGTCGTGAATAGCCCGCGCGATCAAACTTTTACCGGTGCCAGATTCGCCCGTGATCAGCACCGCAAGATCGGTGTTCATCACCCGCGCCACCAGCCGGTATAGCGCCTGCATCGCCGCCGTGCGCCCCACCAGCGGCAGGTCATCGCCAGCCTCTCGCGGCGTCGCAGCCTGCTTGGGTGCGCGGCGTTTCATATCCAGCGCCTTGGCGGATCGCTTCATCAGGTCGGGCAGATCGAACGGTTTGGGCAGGTAATCAAAGGCTTCGGCTTCGGCCGCCTGAATCGCCGTCATGATGGTATTTTGCGCCGAGATCACGATCACCGGCAATCCGGGGCGTAGCTGGCTGATCCGGGGCAGCGCCTCCAGGCCATTGCCATCGGGCATGATGACATCAGAAATCACCAAATCGCCCTTGCCCTCTTCAACCCAGCGCATCAGCGTCACAAGGCTAGAGGTGGCATGCACTTTGCACCCCGCCCGGGTTAGCGCCTGCGTCAACACGGTGCGGATCGTGCGATCATCATCTGCCACCAATACCGTGCCATCCATCAGGTCGTCTCCTTTGTAACTCGCCCCTCACGCGGGGCCATCGGCAGAGAAATGCGAAACACCGTGCGCCCCGGCACCGAATCCACGGCGATCCAGCCGTCGTGGTCGGAAATGATCTTGCTCACCAGCGCAAGGCCAAGCCCGGTGCCGTTTTCGCGCCCTGAAACAAAAGGTTCGAAAATCTCATTGGCAATGCCGGGCGGCAGGCCCGGACCATCGTCGATAATCTCGATTTGCAGCGGCAGGGTGTTTCCGGTGCCGTCCTTGCGCCGCAACCGCAGCGACAGGTCATAGAATGTGTGCAGCTTGACGGTGCCACCGCGTTCGCCCGCAGCTTCGGCGGCATTCTTGATCAGGTTCAGGAACACTTGCATCAACTGATCTGAATCTGCGAATGTCGGCGGCAACGAGGGGTCATATTCTTCGATAATGGTCATCCGGCTGGCAAAACCCACCAGCGCCGATTTGCGCGCCCGGTCCAGCGCATCATGGATATTCACCGCCCGCCGGTCCGGCGCGCGCAGGTTGCCAAACTGCTCTACCTGTTCCAGCAGCTTGACGATCCGCCGGGTTTCCTCGACGATCAGATCGGTCAGTTCCCGATCCTCGGTGCTGGCATTCATCGAGATCAGCTGCGCCGCCCCCGATATTCCCGCCAACGGGTTCTTGATCTCATGTGCCAGCATTTCCGCCATGCCGATCGCCGATTTGGCCCCGCGTTTCGCAGCCCCCGCCCGGCCCAGCCGATCGGCAATTTCGCGCGGCGAGATCAGCAGCATCACCACATCGGGATTATCCGCCATCGGTGCGATCTGGATCGTGCACTGCACCGGGGTCCGCTCGCCGGTTGTCACATCGACATCGTTGATAAACAACGCAGATTGGTTGGCGCGGGCGCGGGCCATCGCCTCATCCATCGCCGCATCAATGTGCAGGCGGTCAAACACCGGCTGCCCCTTCAAGTTGCGGCTCGAGGCGTTCAGAAAGGTTTCCGCAGCCGGGTTGGTCTCCAGAATAAACCCACCCTCGTCGATCAACAAGGCGGGCAATGGCAGCGATGCCCAGATCACCCCCGGCACCGGATAGGGCGCGCGATAACCGTTCATGCCGCCACCAGTTCTTGGTCAGCAAAGGCAGTGCGCAACGCCCGGATCACCACCGCCGGTTCATCACACACCAAAATCGGCCCGCGATGCCCCTGCACCCCCGCCGCTTCCAGATACCAGCCCAGGTGTTTGCGGGCGATTCTGATCCCCAGATCGCGCCCATAAAAGCCCAGCATATCCTCGTAATGCCCCACCACCAGATCGCCCAGACGCGCGCCCTGCGGCACCTTTGGTGCTGCTTTGTCAAACACCCCCGCCGCCACTTGTGCCAGCAGCCAAGGCCGCCCCTGCGCCCCGCGTCCGATCATCACGCCGTCCGCCCCCGACTCTGCCAACGCCACCGCCGCAGACCGCGCATCGACAATATCGCCATTGGCAATCACCGGAATGGACACCGCATCCTTCACCGCCCGAATGGCCGCCCAATCAGCAGCACCCTTGTAGAACTGACAGCGCGTGCGCCCGTGAATGGTGATCATTGCCACCCCCGCAGCCTCGGCCCGCCGCGCCAGAACCGGCGCATTCAACAGCGCATCATCCCAGCCCAGCCGGGTCTTTAGCGTCACCGGCACCGAAACCGCCGCCACCACCGCGTCTATCAGCGTCAGAGCGTGGTCCAGATCCTTCATCAGCGCCGACCCGGAATAGCCGTTGGTCACCTTTTTCGCCGGGCAGCCCATGTTGATATCAATCACCCGCGCGCCCTGTGCCTCGACGTATTTCGCAGCCTCGGCCATCCAGTAGGCCTCACGCCCCGCCAGTTGCACCGATGTTGCCGCCTGATCAAACCCCAGTTCGGCCCGCGCCCGTGCCAGCGGTTTGGCTTGCACCACCTCTTGGCTTGCCACCATCTCGGATACCACCAGGCCCGCCCCAAACCCCGCAACCAACCGTCGAAACGGCAGATCCGTTATCCCCGCAAGCGGTGCCAAAATCACCGGCGGATCAATCGAGATCTGGGCAAGCTGCAGCGTCAAAAAATACATTCCTTTTGGTTACAGCTTCGCAGTTAGCCCTGTCAGACTGACGTTACAACGAAATGACGCCAAAAAACTGCGCGAAAAATCACCTTTGCCCAAATTTTAATCACAAATGCCCAACAACACCGCCGCCCCGTAACTTTAGATGCCAAAAGCTACCGCAGCCGCCGTTCAAGCCCGCAAGGATCGTCGCTGCATTGTCACCCACCACGCCATCGCCTAAACAGAGACCCAAATGGAGACTTGGCTGATGTCGACTGCCGCTATCATCGTTGCCGCTGGACGCGGGTTGCGCGCCGGGGGCAGCCTGCCAAAGCAATGGCAAATGCTGGCGGGGCAGCCGGTGCTGGCGCATGTGCTGGATGTTTTCGCGCAAACGCCCGGCATCGACCAGGTGGTTCTGGTCATCGACGCAAGCGACGCCGACCGCGCCCGCGCACTGGCACCAACCGCCACGCTGGTGCAGGGCGGCAGCAGCCGTGATGCGTCGGTTCGCAACGCGCTCGAGGCATTGGCGCACACCAATACCACCCGCGTTTTGATCCACGATGGTGCCCGCCCGCTGGTAAGCTCTGCCCTGATCACCCGTCTGCTTACCGCACTGAACCACGCCCCCGCTGCAGCCCCGGCGCTGACCATCACCGATGCCCTTTGGCGCGGAACCGACGGGCTGGTGACGGGCACCACGGATCGCAATGCGCTTTTTCGCGCCCAAACGCCGCAAGCCTTTCGCTACCCTGATATTTTGCAGGCCCACCGCGCCCATCCCGGCCAAGCAGCCGATGATGTCGAGGTGGCACGTGCTGCGGGCATACCCGTTGCCATCGTCGAAGGCGATGAGGATAACCTTAAACTCACCTATGCCACCGATTTCGCCCGGGCTGAACGGATCATGGCCGAACGAACCCTAAAGGAGCGCCACCGCATGGATATTCGCCTTGGCAATGGGTTTGACGTCCACGCCTTTACCCCCGGTGATCACGTTTGGCTATGTGGCGTGAAAATCCCCCACACCGCCGCCCTGCTCGGCCATTCGGACGCCGATGTAGGCATGCACGCCTTGACCGACGCCATTTATGGCGCGCTGGCTGCGGGCGATATCGGCACTCATTTCCCGCCCACCGATCCGCAATGGAAGGGGGCTGCAAGCCATATCTTCCTTGCGCATGCCCTCCAGCTTGCCACCGAACGTGGCTTCAAACTGGCCAACGCCGATGTCACCCTGATCTGCGAGCGCCCCAAGATCGCCCCGCATGCCGAGGCGATGCGCCAATCCCTCGCCACGATCATGCAGGTTGAGGGTGAGCGTATTTCCGTCAAGGCCACCACCTCTGAAGGCCTGGGCTTTACCGGGCGCGAAGAAGGCATTGCTGCCATCGCCACCGCAACATTGGTATCCCTATGACCATATCCCGCGCCGTCGCCATCTTCTTTGGGGCAGGCCTTTTGCGCCCCGCCCCCGGCACGTGGGGGTCGGCCGTGGCCATAGCCCTTGGCCTTGCCATCGACTATTACCTCGGGTTTCCCGCGCTGGTCATGGCCACGCTTGCCGCCACCGGTTGGGGCTTTTGGGCGGTCGAGCGTGAACTGATGCACCGCCCCGGCGATGATCCGTCTGAATTCGTGATAGATGAGGTTGCGGGCCAATGGCTTGCCCTGTTGTTCCCCGCCGCTGCCTTCTGGAACCGCGGGTTGGATGATTGGGCGATTGCCGCCTACCCCGGTTGGGTGGCGGCCTTTATTTTTTTTCGCCTGTTCGACATCTGGAAACCGTGGATCATTGGCCGCGCCGACCGCCGGAATGATGCGGCGGGCGTGATGCTTGATGATCTTTGGGCCGGGCTTTTCGCAGGGGTTGCCACCCTCATCGCCGCAGGCATCGCCCATGGGTTCTTGATGCAATGACCGCCGCAGCCATCCTGCAATCGGCCCGCGCCAAGGGTCTGCACATCGCCACCGCGGAAAGTTGCACCGGTGGCCTTGTTGCCGCCGCCTTGACCGAGATCCCCGGTTCGTCCGATGTGTTTGATCGTGGTTTCGTCACCTATTCCAACGCCGCTAAAATCGCCATGCTCGGCGTCGCACCACAAACACTTGATACCTTTGGTGCCGTGTCCGAACCCGTCGCCGCCGAAATGGCAACCGGCGCGCTTGCCCGTTCACTCGCCCAGATTGCCGTCGCGATCACCGGCATCGCCGGGCCGGGTGGGTCGGAATTCAAACCCGAAGGCCGGGTTTGCTTTGGCCTTGCTGAAACCGGTCAATCGCCCTTCAGCGAAACCATCGACTTTGGCCCGCTTGGCCGTGCCGCCGTGCGCGCCAAAGCCACCGATCATGCCCTGAACCTGTTGCTTCGCGCCACCCGCCGGTGACGCGCCGCTATCCGCGTCCCGGCCCGTACAATTCCGCCGCCCGCCGCTCGAACGCCCGCACCACCCGCTGCATCGCATCATTGAACACCATCCCGATGATGCCCTGCAAAATCGCATTGCGGAATTCGAAATCGACAAAAAAATCAACCTCGCAGCCCCCCGCACTATCGCGAAACCCCCAGGTCGATCGCATATGCCGGAACGGCCCATCCAGATACTCGGTGTCAATCTTCTTGGCGTCCGGCCATAGCGTCACCCGGCTGCCAAAGCGTTCGCGAAACACCTTGAAGCTGATCACCAGATCCGCCTCCATCACCTCGCCCACCCCATGCACCCCGGTAATCGGTGCCCGCGACCGAATGCGCGCCGCCGCCGTCCAGGGCAGAAACATCGGATAAGACCCGACATCCGCGACCAGATCGTACATCTGTTGCGCCGAATACGGCAGCGCCTTGGTTTCCTGATGTGTGGGCATGGTTTGTCTCTCGTGACTTCTGTTGCGGTTTTGGGTAAACCCAACACGGAAATCAAGAGGTCCCCATGCCGCAACGCCCCTATGTGATAGATCAGATGATCTCGGCCAAGGCCATTGCCGCCCGGGTCGAGGCGCTTTCCCGCGATATCACCAGCTTTTTCAAAGGCACCGACAA
>JBAVTI010000108.1:0-8522 GCA_049696055.1 Paracoccaceae bacterium
CTGCATGAACCGTTCATGAAGCGCTGCGAAACCATTGGCTACGATCTGCAATATGCGGCCTTTCCGGTGACGCTGTGGGATCTGTTTGGCGAACAGGGCCACCCGATTCGCGCCACGGTTTCGGAAATGGGCCCGCTGTTGCTGTCGCGCCTGCTAGAGCTTACCGAACCACAAGAAGGCGTGCTGAACGTCGCCTTCCGGCTTGCCGATGAGGAACAACTGCCGCTGCTTGATCTCAAAGACCTGCAAGCGATGCTGGTGTTCATCGGCGAAAATGCCAATGAAATCAGCACCCGCTACGGTCTGGTCTCGACCACCTCGATCGGCGCCATTCAACGTCGCCTGCTGGTGCTGGAAAATCAGGGCGGGGCAGAGTTGTTCGGCGAACCGGCGCTGGAACTGGCTGATCTGATGCTGTGCGACGCCAACGGTCGGGGTCGCGTCAACATTCTGGCCGCCGACAAGCTGATGAATTCGCCGCGCCTCTACGCCACTTTCCTGTTGTGGCTGTTGTCGGAACTGTTCGAAGAGCTGCCCGAAATCGGTGATCCCGACAAACCCAAACTGGTGTTCTTTTTTGACGAAGCCCACCTTTTGTTCAACGATGCGCCCAAGGCTTTGGTCGATAAGGTCGAACAGGTGGCTCGCCTGATCCGCTCCAAGGGTGTAGGCGTCTATTTCATCACCCAAAACCCGGCTGACGTGCCCGAAAACATCCTTGGTCAACTGGGCAACCGGGTGCAGCACGCTCTGCGCGCCTTTACTGCCCGCGATCAAAAAGACCTGCGGATGGCGGCGCAAACTTACCGCGACAACCCGCGCTTTTCCACCGAAGACGCGATTCGCGAGGTTGGCACCGGCGAGGCCGTCACCTCGATGCTGGAAAACAAGGGCATCCCCGGCATGGTTGAACGCACCCTCGTGCGCCCGCCATCGTCGCAGCTTGGCCCCATTGATGCGGCATTGCGCGCGCAACTGGTGGTATCCTCGCCGCTGCATGGCAAATACGAGACCATGATCGACCGCGACAGCGCCTTTGAACGCCTGCGCACCCGCGCTCAGGCCGCCGCAACTGCCGCCGCCGAAACCGCCGCCCGCGCCGAACAAGCCAAACAACGCGACGCCGATCAGCGCGACGCTGACCGCGAATTTACCTCGGCCCGGCGCTACGACGGTGGGCCTGAAAATCCCAAACCCCGCGCCTCCAGCCGCACCGATGGCATCGGCACCTCGTTTGCCAAAAGCTTTGCGCGCCAGCTTGGCACCAAGACCGGGCAGGCCATTGTGCGCGGCATTCTGGGGTCGCTGTTCAAGCGATAGCCCGCTTATCCCGCATCCGTCACGTTGACAGATGCGGGAAAACGCCCAACCTTCTCCCGCAAAATGCCGCAAGACCGCCGGAATTCACCACTACCCCATAGGATGAATTCCGCTTCCCGCGTCGCCGCTGCTGGCACCGTGGGGCAGGGGCTTACATGCGAGGGCTGCCGCCATGACGATTACCGCTTCCGAGCAGTATGCGATCGAACTTATCAACCGTGCCCGACTTGATCCCGCAGCCGAGGCCGCCCGCTATGGGCTGACGCTGAACGAAGGCCTTGCCGCGGGCACCATTACCGCCACGGCCAAACAGGTTCTGGCCCCCAATGCCCATCTGGAGATATCGGCAGATCGCCACAGCCAGTGGATGATCGCCACCGACACTTTCTCGCATACCGGCCTTAACGGCACCGATCCGGGGCAACGCATGGCCGCCGCGGGCTATGGTTTTTCCGGCGGCTGGTCCTGGGGCGAAAATCTTGCCTACGCAAGCCTGGGGGGCAACCGCAACGCCTCGAACGTCAGCGCCGTCCACCATGAGACGCTGATGCACAGCGCCGGGCACCGCGTCAACATCATGCGCGATACCTACCGCGAGATTGGCTACGCCGAGGCGACCGGCACCTACCAAAACACCCAAGGCTCGATGGCGACCGAGAATTTCGCCCACATGGATTCCCGGGTTTACGTCACCGGCGTGGCCTATACCGATCGCTACAATGACGACTTCTATACCCCCGGCGAAGGCGTTGCCAACCTGCGCATCGGCCTTACCGGCGGGGCGGCTACCACCACCGCAGCCGCAGGCGGCTATGCCCTGCTCGCCATGCAATCGGCGCAGGTGTCTGTCGATGTCGGGGCAGGGGCCGCGCTGTCGCGGGTGATCCTGAACCTAAGTGCGGGCAACGTGAAACTCGACCTCGTCGATGGCAATACCTTGCTGACCTCGGGCCATATGACCCTGGTATCGGGGGCACCGAATGCGGGCCTTTTGGGCATCGCCAACCTCTCTCTTACCGGCAATGCCGCCGCCAACTACCTGTTCGGCAACGCCGGCTCCAACCGTGTGCTTGGGGCTGCGGGCAACGACAGCATCAATGGCTTTAACGGCAACGACACCTTGGGCGGCGGTATCGGCAACGATGTGCTGAACGGCATGAACGGTGCCGACTCGTTGCTGGGCGGCGACGGCAATGACCGTATTTCCGGCGGCTATCAGGATGACATTGTGCTGGGCGAGTTGGGCCACGACACTTTGTCGGGCGACGTCGGCAACGATTTTCTCTCGGGCCTTGGCGGGTTTGACACCCTGGTCGGCGGCACCGGCAATGACCGGCTTTATGGCGGCAATGATACCGACCTGCTGCTGGGTGGTGAGGGTGCCGATTTCCTCAATGGTGGCTATGGCAACGATGCGCTGACCGGCGGCACCGGGGGCGATACCTTTGTGTTCGTTGATCGCTATGGCGCTGACCGCATTACCGATTTCAGCGTCGCCTCCGCCGATCGGTTGCAGCTGGATGACGCGCTTTGGGGCGGGGTGGCGCGCAGCGATGCGCAGATCGTTGCCAGCTTTGCCCATGTCGTAAGCGGCGCTGTGGTGTTCAACTTTGGCGGAGGTGACGTCTTAACCTTGACCGGCGTCACCACTTTGACCGGGCTTGCCAACCTGATCGACGTGATCTGACCCGCACTTACAGCGGGCGCACCCTCAGCTTGGTCAAGCGGTTTTCCCGCCAAGCCCGCCGTTACAGCGGGCGCATCTTCAGCTTGGTCAAGCGGTTCTCCCGCTTGGCGGCCACTTCAAAGCGAAAGCCGTGAAAACTAAAGGCCTGGCCCTCCGCCGGGATCATCTGCGCCTCGTGGATCACCAGCCCGGCGATGGTATTGGCCTCGTCATCGGGCAAACCCCAATCCATCGCCCGGTTCAGATCGCGGATCGTCATCGCCCCTTCCACCAGATAGTCGCCATTTTCCGCCCGCTTCAACGCGGTTTCCTGCGCCACATCGAACTCGTCGGTAATCTGACCGACGATCTCTTCCAGAATGTCTTCCAGCGTGATCAGCCCCTGCAAGGTGCCATATTCATCGACCACCAGCGCGAAATGGGTGCGCCGTTTCAGAAACTGCCGCATCTGTTCATCCAGCGGCGTGGTTTCCGGCACAAAATACGGCTTCATCGCCACTTTCAGAATGTCCAGATCGCGCAGACCCGCCAGCCCGTCCGCTGATCCGCGCACCAGCCGGTCCACCTCGCGCAGCAAATCCTTGGCATGCACCACACCCAGAATATTCTCGTCATCACCGCGAAATACCGGCAGCCGGGTATGCGGCGAGGCAAGCGCCTGGGTGATGATCGCATCGGGCGTTTTGTCGGCATCAATCATCTCGATCTGCCGCCGGTGCCGCATCACTTCCTCGACAGTCCGGTCCGAAAGATCAAGCGCGCCCAGCAATCGGTCGCGGTCTTCCTTTTCGACAACGCCCTCGGAATGGCCTTGGGCAATGGCCTCGGCAATCTCGCCGCGCAACGCCTGACCTTGGGTTCCGCCCTCGATCGCGCCCAGCATCCAGATCAGAATGCGCCGTAGCATTGCCCGTATCATTCCTGATCATCCCTGCTGCATCTGGCCCCGTTATGCGGTGCGCAGGGCCGGGTTTCAAGCACTCCCCGGCTTCTTGCGCGCCAGCGGATGGTGGGTCAACACCAGCGATTTCAGGTGTTCGTCCAAGACATGGGTGTAAATCTCGGTGGTTGCCACATCGGCATGGCCCAGCAGCGTCTGGATCACCCGCAAATCTGCGCCCCCCGCCAACAGATGGGTGGCAAAGGCATGGCGCAGGGTGTGCGGCGTCACCTTTGACGGATCGACGCCGCCCAGAACCGCAATTTCCTTGATCAGCAGATAGAAATATTCCCGCGTCAGATGCCCACTGGCACCGGTGCCCGGAAACAGAAACTTCGACGCCACGGCCCCGGCCTTGCGCGCCTTTTCCTCGGCCAGCTCGCGGGTCTTCAACCAATCGCGCAGCGCCTCGCGGGCAGGGGGCGACAGCGGCACCATGCGCTCTTTGCCGCCCTTGCCGCGCACCAATATCATCCGCGGATCGCCCCGCGCCGCCGCCACCGGCATCTCGACCAGTTCCGACACCCGAACGCCCGTCGCATATAGCAGCTCCAGCAAACACCGGTTGCGTTGCTGATCGGCGACCGAGCGCCCCTTGTCGCGCGCCGCCTCCAGCAGCCGGTCCACCTCCGCCAGATCAAGGGTTTTCGGCAGCCGCTTGTCCAACCCCGGCCCGGTCATCCGCAGCGCCGGATTGTCGTCGCGCCAGCCTTCCTCGACCGCAAACCGGTATAGCTGCCGAATGGCCGACAACCGCCGCGCGCGGGTGGCTTTGGACAAACCGCTGGCCTCGCAGCCCACCAGATAGGCCTCCACCAACCCGCGGTCCGCGCTTGCGAAATCGCCGCCCCGGTGTTGCAACCAGCCGGCAAAATCGGTCAGATCCCGGCCATAGGCCAACAGCGTGTTGCGCGCCGCATCCAGTTCGGCGGCCTGTGCGGCCAAAAATGTCGAAATCCAGCGCGGCATGTCCCAGCTTGGCCTGTCAAAGGGCGGCACCGCTCACCCCCGCCGCTCCAACAGCAACAACTCCAGCGCCGTGCGCCGCGCCACATCTTCCAGCCCCACATGCCGCAACAACGCCAAGCCTTCGGTCACCCCGCGCAAATCGCCCTGCACCCCGCGCCCGATCTGGTCAATCGCCTGCAACACCGCCTCGCCCAGCCGGTTTTCCACCAACATCGCCAAGGCCTCCGCCGAGGGTTCTGCCGACAGAAACGCCGGGGCAATCGCCCGCGCCATGCTGTCGGGCGGAGCCACGCCCTGCAACGCCCCCCGCGCCAACCCGATATAAAACGCCTCGGCACTGTCCGCCGCCGTCCGCGCCACCGCCACCTTTTCATACGACGGCGACAACAACCCCACCTTGAACGCCAACGCCCCGGCATCGCCGGTCAGCGGCAATTTCAGCAACTGATGCGCGTAAAGCACCGCAAACGGCACTTCCAGCTCGGCCTCCACCATCCGGTCCCAAACCAGCGGCAACGCCTTTTCCACCGCCACCACATCGCCCTTGGTCAGGGCCGCGTCAAAATCCTGAAACGCCGCCACCCGGTCCCATACCCCGCCCGAGGCCGCCGGCAACCGCGCCGTATAAACCCCCAGCAACTGGTTGGCCGAGATCGCCCCCGCCCGCGCCAACCGCTCTGCCGCCTCAATCTGCGATTTCCACCCCGCCTGCTCGCGCAGTTCCGCATGGGCAAATGCCACCGGCAAAGACCCGGTCGGCAGCGGCTCGCCAATCGCCTCGAACATCCGCCACACCAGGGGCGTCAGCTTTTCCGGGGCCGACAGGGTCGGCGCATCTTCCGACAGTTCCGCATCCAGAAACCGCGACAGCAGCGCATCTTCTTCGGGCGTCACAAACCCAACCGCCCGCGCGGTCTGCAACGTCACCGCAGCCAGGGCCCAATCGCCCGCCCGCGCCAGACAAAATATCCGCGCAGGATAGGTTGGTGCCAGATTGGGCGCGCCTTGCATCACCGCACAGGCCTTGTCCTCGGTCCCGGTCAGCAGCGCCACATCAAAACTGCGGCGAAACAACTCGGGGCTGATCGGACCCGAGGCTTGCAGCAACGCGTCCGCCTGCTCCAACGCGCCCATCCCCAACAGCTTGTCCACCCGCGCCAGCAGCAACAGCCCGCGCCCGCCCGCATCCACCGGGGCATCGGCCTCGGCCAACAACAGCGTGATCATCAAGGATTGCAGCGCCGGCAACGTATCCACCCGCTCCGCCGAGATCAGGGCGGCAATCGTCGCCGTCTGCCCCATGCCCCACATCGCCGCAGGCAATCCGGTCACCTGCGCCGACAAAAGCCCCACCGCATCGGGCGACGGCCCGCCCAACACCGATACCGTGACATCCTCTGGCAAGGCATCGGTGGTCACCGCAGGTTCCGACCGCGTGGCAGGCTTGACCGCCGCCACCGGCACCGTCACCGATTCCGATAACCAGTCAATCGCCGACAGGGGTGCCTCGGCCCGCGCAACCCCGCACGCCAACCCGGCCAATACCACGGCCAACCCTAAAACTCTGTCAGTTGGCATCCAACGTCACCGGCTGCTTTACTTCACTTTGCACAGGCGTCAGATCGCCCAAATAGGCATAGCCCGTCAGGCCAACAAACCCCAGCACCGCCAATACCACAAGTGCCTTGATGATCCGTCCCATGCCTGCATCCTTTATGCGTCGCCCCGTCGTGCGCGTGCCACAGGGGGTGCGTGTCGGTTTTCCCCGACATCCGTCCCAATAGCGGCTGCAACGCGCAGATTATATATGGCATTTGTGCTTAGTTCACGCCATTCAGGGAAAAACGTCGCAGACAGGCGGGCCACCGCCAAAAAAGCTGTAAAAAAGGCAAAAAACGAACGTGCAGCCCGCAAGGGCCAAGGGGAGATGGCCGAAACAATGGAGCGGCTGAAGAAAACGGTTGTGCTGGTGGGCATGATGGGCGCTGGAAAAACCGCCGTCGGCACCCAGCTTGCGCGCTTGCTTGGCGTGCCGTTCCGCGATTCGGACGATGAAATTGTCAAAGCCGCCCAGCGTTCAATCCCCGAGATCTTCGAGCGCGATGGCGAGCCGTTCTTTCGCGCCCGCGAATCCGAAGTGCTGGCGCGTCTGGTCAAGGGCGATCCGTGCATCCTTTCCACCGGGGGCGGGGCGTTTCTGGCCGCTGCCAACCGCGCGGTCATTGCGGATTCGGCGGTTTCGGTCTGGCTGCGCGCCGATCTTGAACTTTTGTGGCAAAGGGTGCGCCACAAAACCACCCGGCCATTGTTACGCACGGTCAACCCGCGCGAAACCCTGCGTGGGCTTTATGACGCGCGGGTTCCAATCTACTCTATGGCGGACCTGACCGTGGATGCAGCCTCTGATCTTTCGGTTGAAGGCATGGCGCTGCGGGTGATCGAGGCGTTGCGGGGCAGGCCTGACGTTCTGGAAAGGACACTATAAATGACGGTCAATGTGGTTCCTGTCGCTTTGGGTGCGCGCAGCTACGATGTGCGGATCGGTCAGGGACTGATCGACAGGGCAGGGGCCGAGATTGCCCCGCTGTTGCGCCGCAAACGCGTGGCCGTCGTCACCGATGATACCGTCGCGGCCCTGCATCTGATGCGGCTTGCGGAATCGTTTGAACGCGCTGGCATCACCATGACCGCCCTTGCCCTGCCACCGGGCGAGACCACCAAAGGTTGGCCGCAATTCGCCCGCTGTGTCGAATGGCTGCTCGACCAAAAGGTAGAACGCCGCGATGTCGTGGTGGCCTTTGGCGGCGGCGTGGTGGGCGATCTGGTCGGTTTTGCTGCCGCCGTGCTGCGCCGTGGCGTGCGTTTCGTGCAAATCCCCACCACCTTGCTGGCGCAGGTTGACAGCTCGGTTGGCGGCAAAACCGGCATCAACACCGCGCAGGGCAAAAACCTTGTCGGTGCCTTTCATCAACCCAGTCTGGTGTTGGCCGATATTGACGTGCTTTCCACTCTGGCGCCGCGTGATTTCCTTGCAGGCTATGGCGAGGTGGTGAAATACGGCCTGTTGGGCGACGCCGCCTTTTTCGACTGGCTGGAACACAACGCCGCCGCCATGGCCGCAGGCGACGCCGCCCTGCGTCAACACGCCGTGCTGCGCTCGGTGCAGATGAAGGCCGAGATTGTCGCCCGCGATGAAACCGAAGAAGGCGACCGCGCCCTGTTGAACCTTGGCCATACCTTCTGCCACGCCCTCGAAAAGGCTACCGGCTACGGCCCGCGCCTGCTGCACGGCGAAGGCGTCGCCATTGGCTGTGCTTTGGCGTTCGAGCTTAGCCAACGCCTTGGCCTGTGCGCCCAAGAGGCCCCCAGCCGGGTGCGCGCCCACCTGCGCGGCCTTGGCATGAAGGTCGATCTGGCCGATATCGACGGCGATCTGCCCGGCGCCGACGCCCTGCTTGATTTGATGGCGCAAGATAAGAAAGTCGTCGATGGCCGCCTGCGGTTCATCCTTGCGCGCGGCATTGGTCAGGCCTTTGTGGCCGAAGACGTGCCCGCCGGGATGGTGCAAACCCTGCTGACCGACGCTCTGGCCCGCCGCTGATCCCG
>JBAVTI010000109.1:0-2613 GCA_049696055.1 Paracoccaceae bacterium
GCACAATGCAAATTGGTGCTTTGAATGCGGAAAGCGGACTAAAATGGCTCGCGTATTTGCAGCACGACCGTGATCCGAGCTTGAATGAACCGGCTAAGAAGTTGGCCACTATCGGCGCTCTTTTTTCACGTGTAACCACCGGGGAAGAAAAGACCAAAAAAGGAAACCCTGTCGAATGGTGCAACGATGCGTGCCGAGCGGCAATTCTTGTAGGCAGCGACACAAGAGCCGCCTTCGAAATGCTTCTGGGATTGCGAAACAACTTTGCCCATTTCACGCCGCGCGGATGGTCAATCGAGGTTAGTGGTCTTCCGAGAACTTATGCCTTGCTTGGTTATCTCATCAGTAGAATTGACCAAGATGGCTGGGCATTTCGTGATCTTAACCCTGAAGAACGCGTTGAATTAACATTGTTGCTTAATGAGATAGACAAATAGCGTGGTTGACCTTCCTGAAGATTTCCTTTTGGGCTACCGCCCTTCGGATTTGCACTCCGCGTCCCAAACCCTATAGACCCACCCCATGCCCCGCCCCATCTCGCCCTATCACGCCCCCAACTTCTACGCCGATGCCCTGGCAAAGGGCCGCCACCGCGATATCGTCGGTGGGCGTTGGGATGAAACGGGCCGCGTGCAGATGGCGCTGCTATTAGAGCAAGGGCTGCTGCCGCATCACCACCTTCTCGATATCGGCTGCGGTTCGCTTCGTCTTGGCTGCAAGGCCGTGCCGTACCTTGCCCCCAACCACTATTGGGGCACTGACCTTTCGGGCGATCTGATGCGCAAGGGATATGATGCCGAACTGGCCGACCCATCCCGCCTTTTCCCCGATCAGCTGATCGAAGACGCCGATTTCGCTTTTCCCGGCGTGCCCGAAACCATTACCCACGCGATCTGCTTTGCCGTCTTCACCCATTTGCCAGCCGCGCACCTGCGCCATGCGCTGATCCAGATCAGCGCCCGCTTTCCGGCGCTGCAACGCCTGCTGTTCACGGTCTTTCTGGCCCCCGATGCCGCCACCAGCCTTGGCCCGTTCCGCCAGCCCGATGGTGTTGTCACCCACCCGGCGCGCGCGCCCTATCACCTGCTGGCGGGCGACGTGCTGCAGCTTGCCCGAAGCGCGGGCTTTCAGGCCGATTTGCGCGATACCCGCCTGCCGCGTGGCCAAGTGCTGTGCGTGGCCCGCCCCGACATCGCCCCACCTCGCTGAGCACTGGCGCACCAGCCCTCAGGCCCGCAATTGCTTTCCACGCTTCAGAAGCGCAGTCTCGCAGCCATACTCAAGGCTTTCAGAAAATCGAAAAGGTGTCACATGCGTCTTCCTCTGCTTTTGGGCGTCCTTGCCCTGCCGCTGTTTGCCACGCCTGAAATTCTGTCCGCGCAAACCCTGTCGGCCGAAATCGGCAACACTGGCCTCGGCGCAACCCAAGCCCGCCTTGCGGCCCTGGCCGCACCCACCGATGCCGACCGCTTTGCCTTGGGCGGCGTGCGGTTTCTGGCCGTGGTCGAACACAGCCTGCAACAACGCTGGAAGATCGGCCTGACCGATAGCATGACGATGCTGCCCTTCCTGCGCCTGCCAATTGCCGAAAACCCCAATCCCGCCGCCTTTGATCCCGCAGTGATTGGTCAGGTATTCCGCGATGCCTCGGCGGGCATGGACGCGGCCCGCGCCCCCCTTGCCGAGATCCCGGAAACCTCTGATTTCACCGTTGAAATCTCACTTGCGGACCTGTGGTTTGACATCAACGCCAACACCACCCGCGACCCCGGCGAGGATATGCTTGCCGTCGCAGGCCCGATGATCATGGGCTGGCAATGGGCCGAACGCGACCCCGCAACCCCCGCCCCGGTGATCCGCTTTGATGCCGCCGATGCGGCGTGGCTGTCGGCCTATACCCACCTTTTGGCCGGGATCAGCGATACCATCCTGGCCTATGACCCTACGCAACCGATCACCAATACTCTGACAAGCCGCGCCGCCTTGGCCGACCTTGCCGAGGTACGGCCCGACCCGTTCTTTGGCACCGCCTCGAACTTTGATGCCGTCGATATGATCGCCACCATCCTTGCCACGCTCAACCAGACCCCGGATGCCGCGCGGGCGCTATCGGCCCATGCCCATTTCCTTGCCATGATCGCTGACAACCGCACCTTCTGGGCGCGCGTCGCCTCCGAGTCTGACAATGACCACGAATGGCTGCCCAACGATGCACAACAATCGGCGCTGGGCATCACCGTGCCGCAGGGCACCGCTGCGGTGTGGCTGGCGGTGCTGAGCGATGCTGAAAAGCTGCTGAACGGGCAGGTTCTCGCGCCCTATTGGCGGCTTGGCGATGGGGCAGGGGTCAACGTCGGCCGCCTGTTCACCGACCCCAAACCCATTGACGTGGCCGGCTGGATCCAAGGTGCCGACGCGCTGCCCTATCTGGAAAAGGGCCCGTTGGTTTCGGCGGCCAATTGGTGGGCATTCGAGCAATTGATGTCAGGTGAGGCCATGCTGTTCACGCTGTTTCTGAACTGATCGCCAACCACGCCGGATCGCGCTGCGCAAGGGCCGCATCAAACCCCGCAACACTCAGATCCGGTGCCAGCCCCGGAAACACCGCCGCCA
>JBAVTI010000110.1:0-1794 GCA_049696055.1 Paracoccaceae bacterium
ACCGGCATCACCGACAACACCACCAGCGCCGAAATCAGCGATGGGATCGACATCACCAGATCGACAAACCGCGATAACAGTTGATCCACCCAGCCGCCCCGCACTGCCGCCGTAAACCCCAAAATCGACCCCAGCGTGAACGATAAAACCGTGCCCGCCGCCGCCACGAAAATCGTGGTCTGGCCGCCGTAAATCATCCGGCTCAGCAAATCGCGGCCGATACTGTCGGTGCCCAGCCAATGTGCGGCCGACCACGGCTCCCAACTGTCGCCCACCACTTCGGCAAAGCCGTAAGGTGCGATCCAGGCCGCGAAAATCGCCCCCAGAAAGTATAGCGCCGTGAAAAACAGCCCGATCATCGCGGCCAAAGGAATGCGCGTCATTTCGGATGCCTCAAACGTGGATTAGCCAAAATTGAAATCACATCCGCCAGAATGTTCAGCCCGATGTAAACGGCGGCAAATACCAAACCGCAGGCCTGCACCACCGGCACATCGCGCTTGCTGACGTGATCCACCAGATATTGCCCCATACCGGGGTAAACGAACACCACCTCAACCACCACCACGCCCACCACCAGATAGGCAAGGTTCAGCATCACCACATTCACCACCGGCGCCACCGCATTGGGAAACGCATGCCGCGCGATGACGGTAAAGGGCCGCAATCCCTTTAGTTCTGCGGTTTCCACATAGGGCGACTGCATCACGTTCAAAATCGCCGCCCGCGTCATCCGCATCATATGCCCCAGCACCACCAGCACCAGAACCAGCACCGGCATCGACACCGCATACAGCTTTTCGCCCACCGTCATGCCGTCGTAAATCGTCGCCAGCGACGGAAACAACCGCAACTTCACCGACAGGAAATACACCAGAATATAGCCCAACAGAAATTCCGGCACCGACACCGTCGCCAGCGTCACCGTTGAAATCACCTTGTCCGGCCAGCGCCCCTGATAGCGCACCGCAATCAGCCCCAGCGTAATCGCCAAAGGCACTGAAATCACCGCCGCACAGGCCGCAAGGAAAAGCGTGTTGCCCAACCGTTTGCCCATCGCCTCGGCAATGTCCTGGCCATTGGTCAACGCCTTGCCCAAATCGCCATGCAGCACATTCCACAGCCAATTCAGATAGCGCGTCAGCGGTGGGTCATTCAGCCCCAACGCCTCGCGCAAATTGGCAAGCGACACCGGCGTGGCCGATTGCCCCAAAATGCTTTGTGCTACATCACCGGGCAAAATCTGCGTGCCAACAAAGATCAGCACCGACGCCGCCCACAATAGCAGAAGGCCCAGCGCAATGCGCTGGACCACCAATTTTACGATGGGATGAACCATCCCGATTACGCCATCCAGGTCTTGGCCGACGCCCAGCCACCCATCATTTCGTAATTCGCGTCTTTCTGATACCCGGCAATCGCATCGGTGTTCGCATCAATAAAGTCGTTGAACATCGGCACGATCACGCCGCCATCATCATGAATGATGGTTCCGATTTGCAGATAAAGCTCGGTCCGCTTGGCTTCGTCGGTCTCCCCGCGGGCCGACAGGATCAAGGCATCCAGATCCTTGTTAAAGTATTTGGTGTCGTTCCAGTCTGCGGTCGACATATAGGCCGTCGAATACATCTGATCCTGCACCGGGCGCCCGCCCCAATAAGACGCGCAGAACGGCTTGACGTTCCACACATCAGACCAATAGCCATCATCCGGCACCCGCTGAATTTCCAACGGAATGCCCGCTGCCGCTGCCGATTGCTGGAACAGCGCCGCCGCATCCACCGCACCCGGGAA
>JBAVTI010000111.1:0-3051 GCA_049696055.1 Paracoccaceae bacterium
TTAAAATAGGCCGGAACCGTGATGACGGCTTGGGTGACTTCTTCGCCAAGATACGACTCGGCGGTTTCTTTCATCTTTTGCAAGATGACGGCCGAGATCTGGGCGGGCGAGTATTTCTCGCCACGTACTTCGACCCATGCGTCGCCGCTGCCGCCGTTCACAAGGTGATATGGCAGGTTCTTTTTGTCTTTTGCGAGATGCGCATCGTCCATCCGACGGCCAATCAGGCGCTTGACGGCAAACACGGTGTTGGAGGGGTTGGTGACGGCCTGACGCTTGGCGGCCTGACCGACAAGGCGTTCGTTTTCCGTGAAACCAACAATAGAGGGCGTGGTGCGTGCCCCTTCAGAGTTCTCGATGACGCGGGGCTGCGACCCATCCATGATGGCGACGCAGGAGTTCGTGGTCCCGAGGTCGATCCCGATGACTTTGGCCATGATATGCTACCTCTACTTGCGGCGATGTTTAGGGGGCAGGCCCATTATGGCCCCTGACCCCGATCCCAATGGAACCAGCCGGGGCGGCTGCCCCAATTGGCTTCTGGGCGTATATAGGGGGGGGCAATCGGGCCTGCAAGCGTGACGGTGGTAGGAATGGTGTGGATAGATCGAGAAAATTTGACTTAGATGGTTTGAGGGCGGATTTCGTTACGGAACAAGGCTGCAGCAACCGGAATAACCGATGGTGCCGGCATCGGATTTCAGGAAGAAATCAATGCCGATGCCGTATTGCTGATCGCTCATCCCGTCGGTGCAGCGGGTGGTTTGCAGAGTGGCAAAGCCATCGGTGGCGGGCCCGGTGATGTGCCAGCCGATACGGTCAGGGCGGCCGGATGTCGGGGCGGACCAATCAATGCCAAGGGCGGCAATGTCGGCGTCCATCTGCGAGAGGCCGATTTTGCCAACTGCCGGATTGGCCCGCAGCGTCCAGAACGGTTCGGTGCCGTGGCAGGTAAGCGGGGTTTGCATTGCCAACCAATCAGGCCCCGGTTGCCGGGCAAGAAAGCGCATGGCAACCCAGCCCGCACGCTCATTGCCGTTGACCATGCCCCAGCGGCCATCGCCCGACAGGGTAATAACCTCGACATCCTGCGCGTCGGGGGGCAGCGTGCCGATCGGTTCGGTACTGGCATCGGGGTTGATGCGGATGTTGAGCGTATCATCGCCAGCTACCCCGGTCACGGCGAAAAGCGCGGGCAGCGTGTCGGCAAGAGCCGGGCTGGCAAGCCAGGTCAGCAGCAAAACGGTGCGAATCATTTGCCGGCAGACCAGCTGGCAGAGGCGAATTTGCGGGTATAGAATTCACCCATCAGCCCGATCATCAGGCAGACAAGCGTCACCTTGATCGGGTATTCGATGTTGCTGTAATGCGGGTGGTAATTCAGGAAGGTAAAGCCGCGCGTCTGGTCGATGGTGTGAAACAGCGGGTTCCAGTCGAACATCTTGAGGATCGACGTCGGCATGGCGTTGGCAAGAAACATCTTGCCCGAGGCGATCATGTTCGCACGTTGATAGATGGTGGACATCAGACCAATTCCTTCTGGCCACCAAGGACGGGCAGACAAAAAGATCATGCCGATGCCGATGCCCGCCGCCCAAGACAGCAGCATCATCGCCAAAACCCCGCCCGGTTCGTTGATGGTGATGGGCGTGATGGCGGCGTGATAGACAAACAGCACGACTCCGCCGGAAAGCACCTGAATATAAAGTGCGGACAGAGCGGCGGCGGCGATGGAAATAATCGGGTTCATCGGCGAGTGTTTCATCATCGGCGATGTCGGCCCTTCGGCACCGGAAACCGCCCCGAGGGTTTTGGTATGCGTCATGAACATGAACACGCCCGACAGCAGATACAGGATGAAATCGCCGCGGGCGGCGTTGCCGCGCATGCCCATCAGTTCAGACATCATGTAAAACACCCCAACCATCAGCACGGTTTGAAAGATGTTTAGCAGAAGGCCAATGATCGCATTGCCATGCGTCTTGCGCACGTTACGAACGGCGGCATGGAAGATCAGTTCGAGCAGTGCCCATGCGGTGCGCGAATGGCTTTTTCTGGTTTCGCTTCGGAACATTGGTGCCTGAGATGGTTTGTGCTGCGGGTCGTTTTGTTTCTTACCACGGGAAATCTTGCCGTTCCCTTAGCAAGCGATGATAAGGAACCTTGGGTTTTTTATCAACAGGTGGCCTGCGGGGCCACCTTGCCGGAGCGTAGCCATGGATTTCGACCAACTTGTGACCGTCATGCGCCGTCTTGCCCTGGAGGCTGGGGATCGGATCATGGAGGTTTATAACTCGCCCGAGTTCGAGGTGAAGTCGAAGTCTGACGCAAGCCCGGTGACGATTGCCGATGAGGCGGCGGATGCACTGATCTCGGCGGGGCTTCGGGCGGCATTTCCGCATGTGGTGCTGATTACCGAAGAGCAGGCCGAAAGTCATGCCTTGCGGGCAACGACATTCCTGATCGTGGACCCGCTGGATGGCACCAAGGAATTTGTGCAGCGGCGCGGCGATTTTACGGTGAATATCGCCTATGTGCAGGATGGGGTTCCGGTGCGGGGGATCGTGTACGCGCCAGCACAGGGGCGGTTGTTTTATACGCGGGCCGACGGCGTGGCGGTGGAAGAAACCGGCGCTTTCGACAAGGCCGTGGTGGGGGTGCAGCAACCGATCGGGGTATCAAAGCCAGATAATGCGGCTCTGATGGTGGTGGCGTCGAAATCGCATCGTGACGCGGCTACGGATGCCTATATTTCCAAATATGCGGTCAAGGATATGCGGTCGGCGGGATCATCGTTGAAGTTCTGTCTGGTGGCTGTGGGCGAGGCGGATCTGTATCCGCGTCTGGGCCGCACGATGGAGTGGGATACGGCGGCGGGCGATGCCGTTTTGCGTGGTGCCGGTGGGTATGTGGTGCGGTTTGATGACCATACCACGCTTGCCTATGGCAAAGCGGGTTGGGATAACCCGTTCTTTATCGCCTATGCACCGGGGGTAGAGCTGAAGGCCGGAGACGCAACAGCATGAGCGTGTTGATCGCCATTCCGGCCCG
>JBAVTI010000112.1:0-2213 GCA_049696055.1 Paracoccaceae bacterium
ACCGCTTACGGCCCGGCCTTTGATATGGATGCCAGCACCACCGCCAATGGCCGGGTTTTTAACCGCCGCCGTCAGTTTGGCACCATGATCCTGTCGCGTTGGCCGATCCTGTGGTCGCGCCTGCACCTGTTGCCAATGCGCCGGATGATCGACCCGCTGAACACCCAAAACCCGGCGCTGGAATGTCTGATCCATACCCCTGCCGGGCCGATCAGGTTCCTGTCGATCCACCTTGCCCATGTAGGCTGCGAGGAACGGCTGGCGCAGATCGACCACCTTTTGGCTCTGCACCACGCCGTCCCCGCGCAAGGGGGGCCCTGGAGCGGCACCGACGACGAACCGCTGCGCGACTGGACCCATGGCGAGGCCGAACCCGCCTGCCCGCAAACCGCGATCTGGCTGGGCGATTTCAACTGCGAGCCCGGGTCTGCCGAACATGCCCGCATCACCGGGCACAGCCCCTACCACCCCGGCGCGCGCTATACGGGCGGGCTTTCCAACGCCACGCCCGCCGACGCCGCCCTGCATACCCATGTCAAAGTGATCGACGGGCAATTGACCAAACGCCAGCTTGATCATTGTTTTGTCAGCACAAATCTTGTGCCCCGCGTCCGCGCCGTCACCGTTCGCAATGACGATTCCGCGTCAGACCATCACCCGCTCTGGGTCGAGATTGATCTGGAAACCCCGCTTGTCTGACCGCTGCCACCCGCTTTGCGCGCCATATACCGCACAGCCGGATCAATTTCGCAAATGTGAAGAAACTCTCCGTTGCAACCGCTGCCCCCCGGCCCCAAGTTGGCGCCAGGTTTTGTGCAGCACCCACCGCCAAGAACCGCCACTGGATCAGGAATTCTTAACGTGACCGACCAACAAACGCCCGACACGGACACGTCAAAGATCATCTCTCAGGATGCCGAGGCGGCAAACTCTGATAGCGGCGACGAAACAGAGGGCCGCAAGCCCCGCTTTGTCCCCAGCCGTCGCCGCCTTAGCCAGATTCTTGACGCCATCGTGGCCGATCCCAACCGCCTGCGCATTTCGGTGGCCGATCTGGTGCAGGTGATGGATGCCCGCGCCTTTGGGGCGCTGTTGATGATCTTTGCACTGCCCAACGTGCTGCCCACCCCCCCCGGCACCTCGGCCATTCTGGGCCTGCCGCTGGTCTATCTGTCGGCGCAAATGATGCTGGGCCGCCTGCCGTGGCTGCCGCCCTTCATTGCCAACCGATCAATGGCGCGCGAAGATTTCGCCCAGCTTGTGACCCGCGTGACACCCATCCTTGCGCGGGCGGAAAAGCTGTTCAAACCGCGGTTTCTGATCTTGGGCCACCCCTTGGCGGAACGGGCCATTGGGGCGCTGTTTCTGGTGTTGTCACTGGTCTTGGTTTTGCCGATTCCGCTTGGCAACATGCTGCCGGCCTTTGCCATCTGCATGATTGCACTGGGGGTGCTGGAGCGCGACGGCCTGTGGATCGCCACGGGCATTACCATCGGTGTGCTGTCACTGGTCGTGGTGTCCGGCGTGATTTATGCGCTGTTCAAGGCGGCAATTTTCGTGCTGACCAACGCCTTTGCCTAAGACCGCAGCCTAGCCCGCCCGCAGCCCGGTTTCCACCAACATGCCGCGCCGCTTGGCCTCGTAGTAATAGCCCTTGGCAAACCACATTACCGCGCGGTCCTCGCTGCCATTCGCCAGCAACCACGCGCCCCGCAGGTATTTTCCCGCATATTTCAGGTTGGTCTCGGCATCCAGCAAACCCTGCGCCGACCCCTGATAGCCCATGGTTTCCGCCGTCTGCGGCAAAATCTGCATCAAGCCATAGTACGGCCCATTGCGCGCGCCCGGATTGTACCCGCTTTCGCGCTGAATAACCCGGTGCAGCAGGCTTTCCGGAATGCCATGGATGCCCGCATATTTCCGGATCAAGGCCCGCATTTCCGGCGTCTCGCCCCCGTGAAGCCCGGCGGTCGAAACCGTATCCTCCGCCTCTCCCTCACGCCTTCCACAGGCCGCAAGTGCTGCCGCTATCAACAGAAACGCCGAACGGCGGGAAAGAGTGTGCATGGGCGATCTCCAGTATTGACGCCGCCTTGATAGCTTGCCCGCCCGCCGCGTGAAACCCCCCGGCCGCTTTGGCCAGAACGGCTGGCTATTTTCTGCTGAACCCCCGGCACCACCAACGCCCAAACCCTGACCCTTGACCCTTGCGC
>JBAVTI010000113.1:0-6506 GCA_049696055.1 Paracoccaceae bacterium
GTGAGGCGGTGGCAATGGTCGAAACGGCAATGAATGGCGGCTATCTGCCCCCTGCCATGACGCTTTGGGCCATCGCGCTTTGCGCAAAAAACCCGGCAAGCCGCGCACCATCCCAAATGACGTGGAACTGCAGGCCTTTATGCGCGATCGCATTGATCGGCTAACATACGCGGAAATTGCCGCCCACTTCTCGCCTGTGCGGTGCGTCGGCAAATCGGCCATTCAGGACTGGTGCGAAAAATAAATGCGGCCCGCCAAAATTCATTCCCAGGCGCGCACCTTATTGTTGAAAGATTTTAGGAACTTTGCCATCGCACAACTTCGTGCTTCAGCGCACCTTTTCGCCTGTCAAACCTTATGAAATGGTGTGTCAAACCAAGTGAAACGTTCCAGAATGCGGCGCGCGCGACAGATCCACCCGCCGCACCCGAAGACACGGCACGTCACAGGTCGTAATCGGGCTTGCCCCTTTGCCCCCCCGCGCCTACCTTTACCCCATGACACCAAAACTCATCGACCCCTTCGCCCGCGCCATCAACTACCTGCGCGTTTCGGTCACCGATCGCTGCGATTTCCGCTGTGTCTATTGCATGTCGGAAAACATGACCTTCCTGCCCAAGGCCGACCTGTTGTCGCTAGAGGAACTGGACCGCATGTGTTCTACCTTTATCCGGCTGGGCGTTGAAAAGCTGCGGATCACCGGCGGCGAGCCTTTGGTGCGCAAAGGCATCATGACATTTTTCCGCAGCATGCAGCGCCATCTGCAAAGCGGGGCGCTAAGGGAACTGACCCTTACCACCAACGGCTCGCAACTGCGCAAATACGCGGCCGAACTGGCCGATTGCGGCGTCAAACGCATCAACGTCTCGCTGGATACGCTGGATGAGGCGAAATTCGCCGAAATCACCCGCTGGGGCCGCCTGCCTCAGGTTCTCGACGGGATCGAGGCTGCCAAGGCCGCCGGTCTGCGGGTAAAAATCAACGCCGTGGCGCTAAAGGGCGTCAACGATGTCGAATTGTTCAGCCTTGCCGATTGGTGCGCAAAGAACGACCACGACCTGACCTTTATCGAGGTGATGCCGATGGGCGATCTGGGCAATGAAGACCGGCTAGACCAATATTGGCCGCTGTCAGACCTGCGCGCCCAGCTTGCCGCCCGCTTTACCCTGACCGATCTGGACGACCGTACCGGCGGCCCGGCACGCTATGTGCGGCTCAACGAAACCGGGCAAAAAATCGGCTTCATCACGCCGCTGACCCATAATTTCTGCGAAAGCTGCAACCGGGTGCGGCTGACCTGCACCGGCGAGTTGTATATGTGCCTTGGCCAGGAAGACATGGCCGATCTGCGCACCCCCCTGCGCGCCAGCCCCGACGACGCGCTGTTGGAAACCGCGATCCGAACCGCCATTTCGCACAAACCCAAGGGCCATGATTTCGACTATTCGCGCCAGCACGTCGCAGGCCAAATGACCCGCCACATGAGCCATACTGGCGGCTAACACCCTCACGCAAAACGAAAACCCGCTAGCCCCCGGCCCGCAAATGCGCCACCAATGCCTGCAACGGCCCCCGCCGCGCGCGGGCGTTCGGGTAAACCAGCACATAGTCCCACGGCATTGGCAGCGCATGTTGCCCCAACACCACCAACCGCCCCGCAGCAATATCCGCCGCCGCAATCCGTTCCGGGGCCAGCGCCACCCCGATGCCCTCGCGCGCCGCCGCAATTGCCAAACTTGTTACCCCAACCCGCAATCCGCGCGCCATATCCGGCAACCGCTGACTTCCCGCGCGCGACAGCCACGCCGACCACACCGGCTGTGTCGCATAGGCCGGGCCCCAATCGGTGTGGATGAACGCCTCGTCGGGCAGATCGGCAATTTCCCCCGCCATCAGGGTCGCAAACCGGGGCGATGCAACCGGCACGATCTGATCGGAAAACAGCACATCCACCCGGTGATCAGGGTAGTAATGCGCGCCATAGGTTACCCGCAGATCAACCCCGTCGCGGGCAAATACCACCGGATCATCCTCGACCCTGATCTCGATCCCGACTTCAGCCGAAAACCCCGCCAGCCGTGGCATCAACCACAGATCCGAGATTGTGGATAACACCGACACCACCAGCTTGGCCCGCCCCTGCCCCTCCCGCACCTGAGCGGTCAGCGCCGCCAGATCGGCAAATGCCGCCTCCAGCCGTGGATAGATCGCGCGGCCCGCATCGGTCAGCACGATCCGGTTGCCAATGCGCAGAAACAACCGCTTGCCAAGCTGCGCCTCCAACCCCTTGACCTGCTGGCTGACAGCGGCCGACGTCACCCCAAGTTCTGCCCCTGCCTGCACAAAACTGCCAGACCGGGCGGCAACTTCAAAAGCGCGCAACGCATTCAGCGGCAGATCAGACATCATTCACCCCAAGTTTTTCTTATGGTCCGCGAAAATTCCTCCCGTTGCAATGGCCTTGCGCAACAGATCAACTGGGCCAAACACGGAGGCAAAAATGCACGATATCCTTGATCTCGACCGCTACCCGCTTGACCGCCCCAATAGCCCGGAATGGCTGGCCCTTGTGGCCCGCGCCAAAGCCGATCTGGCCGCCGATGGCATGTTCAATTGCGCCGATTTTCTGCGCCCTGCGGCGATTGCGGCGGCGATTGCCGAACTGACGCCCAGATTTGCGACCGAAGCCTTCACTCACGCCCGCCACCACAACATCTATTTCCGCAAAGACGACCTTGGACTGCCCGCAGATCATCCGGCGTTGACCCAGTTTGAGACCATCAACCACACGCTCTGCGGTGATCAAATTGGCGGCATTATCCAGCGGCTTTACGAATGGCCCGCCTTTGCTGCCTTCCTTGCCGCCACCATGGACAAGCCCGCGCTTTACACCATGGCAGACCCGTTGGCGCGGGTGAATGCCATGGCCTATAACACCGGCGAAGGCTTGAACTGGCATTTCGACCGATCCGAATTCACCACCACTTTGTTGCTGCAAGCCCCTGAAAACGGTGGTGATTTCGAATACCGCACCGATCTGCGCGCCGACGGTTTTCCCAATTACGACGGGGTGGCGCGGCTGCTGACCGGCCAGGACCCGCAAAAGCAATCCATCACCCTGACCCCCGGCACCCTGAACGTCTTTCGCGGCAAGAACACTGCCCACCGGGTGACGCCCGTGGTCGGAAACACCCCGCGCCTGATCACCGTGTTTTCATTCTACGAACGCCCCGGCGTGTTGTTTTCGCCCGATGAACAACGTGGCTTTTACGGGCGTGTGGCATGAGCCAAACCCCGTTCAAGGATGATCGAAAGGCGATTTATTTGAACGAACGGGGGGCGGATCGCCCGCTGATCTCGCCCCTGTCCGCCGATGTGCTGAATGCCGCGCGCGGCTACCGTCTGCAACGGCTGCGCGATCAGATGGCGCGGGCCGATCTGGCGGCGTTGCTGCTGTATGATCCGATCAACATCCGCTACGCCTTTGACAGCTCTAACATGCAGGTCTGGACCGCGCATAACCCGATGCGCTACGCCCTGATCCTGTCAGGGGGGCCGGCTATTCTGTTCGAATTCAAGGGCTGCGAGCATCTGAACGACGGCCTGCCGGGGATAGATGAGGTCCGCCCCGCCATCACCTATATGTTCATGAATCGCGGTGAGAACGCCGCCGGTTTTGTGGCCGATTGGGCCGACGAAATCGCCAGCCTGCTGCGTCAACACGGCGGCGGCAATCGGCGGATGGGCGTGGACAAGCTGGACCCCCATGCTACAAAATCACTTGAAGATCGCGGCGTAACAATCTGCGATGGAACAGAAATTACCGAACTGGCTCGCGCCATAAAATCGCCCGAGGAAATTTTGCTGATGCGCTGGACCATCCGGGTCTGCGAGGCAGGCATGGCGCGAATTTACGAACATTCCCTGCCCGGCGTGACCGAGCGTGAACTCTGGGGCCACCTGCATTACGAAAATGCCCGCTCTGGCGGCGATTGGCTGGAAACCAAATTGCTGACCGCCGGACCCAATACCAACCCATGGTATAAAGAGTGTTCCGACCGCCCGGTGCGCCCCGGCGAGATGATCAGTTTTGACACCGATATGATCGGCCCCTACGGCTATTGCGCCGATATTTCGCGGTCTTGGGTCTGCGGCTACTATCCGATGAATGCCGACCAGCGCCGGCTTTATCGCACCGCGCTTGATCAGATCAGCCACAACCTTGCGCTGGTGCAACCGGGAACAAGTTACGCCGAATTCAACGCCAAAAGCTGGCGTATCCCGGAAAAGCATCAGGACTACCGCTATTCTTTGGCCGTCCATGGCGTCGGCATGGCCGATGAATGGCCGGTGATCCCACTGCATGTTGATTGGACCAACCGCACGATGTCTGGCACCTTTGAACCCGGCATGGTGGTCTGCGTCGAAAGCCTGATCGCCGAAAAGGGATCCGAATCAATCAAGCTGGAAACGCAGGTCTTGATCACCGAAACCGGGCATGAGCGGCTGGATAGCTTCCCCTGGGAAGACTGCTGATCCATTGCCATCGCGGCGACGGCAAAAGATCAAGGCCTGTGGTCGGCGGTTTCGCTGACGCCGTGGGCCTCAGGCTTGGCGAAGCCAAGGCGAAATCTTTCTGCGGTGTGACGCAGATATACTGCCATTCTGACGCATCCATTCAGGTAAAGCCAACGGATATCGGCCACTTTATGCCTTTCGCCGCCCCGAATGGAGCCGCCATGACAAATCACAGCCCGATCCTTGCCAACGGCACTACGCGCCCAAACCTGCTGGCGCTTGTCGAGGATGCGACCGAAAACTTTGCCTTTCTGTTGCTCGAAGGGTTTTCACATCTGGCCTTAGCCAGCGCCCTGGAACCCTTGCGCCACGCCAACCAGTGCATCAAAGCCCCGGCCTATGGCTGGCGGATGCTTTCGGAAACCGGCGCTGCGGTCACCTGTTCCAACGGCCTGACCCTTCAGGTGCAAGGCGGGCTTGCCGAACTTGGCCGATCCGAGATCCTGATCGTGGTCGGCGGCCCCGGAACCGGACAAAAGCCCTACGTTCAGCTTTGCCACACGCTGCGTCGCATTGCCGTTCATGGCACGCGGATCGGCGCATTTTGCGAGGGTGTGCATGTTTTGGCCCGCGTTGGCCTGCTGCAAGATCAGGAATGTGCTGTTCATTGGGCCTCGGCTGACAGTTTTGCCGAACAATTTCCGGATCTTCGCGTTAGTCGTAGCGCCTTTGTCATGGGGCGCAGGCCTATGGCTGTGGGGGGGGCGGTGGCGTCTGACCTGATGCTGCACATGATCGCCGACCGCTTTGGTGCCGATCTTGCCGCGCGGATTGCCGATTTGATGGTGTGCAATGGCGTGCGGACCCTGAACGCTGAACAGACCATGTCGCTGCAATCACGCTATGGCATGCGCAACCCGCGATTGCTGCAGGTATTGCGAAGCATGGAAGACAACCTTGAGACGCCGCTTACCGCGCTTGAAATTTCAGAGGCGGCAAATCTGTCCATGCGGCAGACCGAACGCCTGTTCCGCCGCTATGTAAAGATGACGCCGATGGCATTTTATCTGAAAATCCGGGTAGAACGCGCCCATAATCTGCTGGCCAAAACCGAGCTTGGGATCACCGAGATTGCCATGGCCTGCGGGTTCGAGTCCAAAGAGCAATTCGTGCGGCGTTACCGATCTGCTTACGGTGTCACGCCGCGCTATATGCGCGCTGTGGGCGGCGCTGTGGCCAAATCCGCCGCAGAACCGCCCCAAGGGCTTCGCCGCGCCGGTTAGGCGCTTGGCATCCGTGCCTCGACCATGCCCGCGTACCAGCTTGACCCGAACGGAATGGCGTTATCGTCAAAGTTATAGGCGGGGTGATGCACCATCGCCGTGTCGCCATTGCCCATGAAAATATAGGCGCCGGGCCGCTCGTTCAGCATGAACGAAAAGTCCTCGGCCCCCATCAAGGGCGGCGTATCGGTGTCAATATTGCCCGAAACCGCCCGTGCCACTTCGGCCGCATAGCGGGTGTTTTCCACCGCATTCACCGTCACCGGATAGCCGCGCGCATAGCTCACCTCGGCCACCGCTCCCAACGCAAGCGCCGTGCCGGTAGCAATTTCCTTGACCCGCCGCTCGACATAATCCTGCACGTCAGGGTCCATGGTGCGCACGGTTCCCTTTAGCTTCACCACCTGCGGGATCACGTTATGCGCCGTGCTGTCGGTGGTAAAAGTGCAAACCGAAACAACCACTTGCTGCATCGGATCCACCCCGCGTGAGGCGATGGTCTGCAGCGCGATAATGATATGGCTGGCGACCAGCGTGGTATCAATGCAGTCATGCGGTCTTGCCGCATGGCCGCCCTTGCCCGTCACCACGATGTCAAACTGATCGGCCGAGGCCATCATCGCACCGGGCCGAATGGCAAAATGCCCGATCGGAATCCCCGGCATATTGTGCATGCCGTAAACCTCCTGAATGCCAAAGCGGTCC
>JBAVTI010000114.1:0-7256 GCA_049696055.1 Paracoccaceae bacterium
TGTTTGCCAAGGCGGTCGAGCGGCGCACCAAAGGCCGTGCCGGGCTATATATGCAAAGTCGGTTCCCGAATTCGGATTGGGAAAACGGCATGACAGCGGCGCCCTATTCGGTGTTCGAAGGCTTTTCCGACTTGTTTGATAACTTTGACGTTTGGCTGGGCAAGGTGGCGGGAACGCGGGTGCATGGGCATTTGTTCGCGCCCGACCGGGTGGAATTCGCCGGGGGCGAGACGGTGTATAACGGCGCGCTGCCCGACGGTGCGGTGGTGCGCGACTATAACCCGCGCAGCTTCTTGGTGAACCTGATCTGGAACACACGGGGCGAGCGGCAGTGCTTTCAGTTTGGCCCCAATGATGTGCAAAAGATCGGGGCGTTTGTGGCACGCGACCCGAATGCGCAAATCTCGGTGATTTCAGGGGCTTGGGCGGTGCCTTTGTTCCGTTCGAACCGTAATTTCTCGGAGATCCGCAAGGAGGCGGCGCGGCTGCAAAAGATCGAGGCCGAACATCTGGCCGTGCTGCGCGCGCTGTCGGTCAAGGCGCGGGTGCGGATCTGGACGCTGGCAGAGTTTGTGGAAAACCCGATGGAGCCGTTGCAGACCATCGTTGATGAAATCAGCCCGCGCGCCTTGCGCCGGTTGACCGAGGCACCACGGCTGGCGGATCTTTCAGGGTTTGGCCAGTTTTTGCAAAACCTGCGCAATCAAGGCATGCAGCCGGTCCTGATGGGGGATTTTCCAGCGGGCGACGACCCGAAACCGATGGCCAGCCGGCGCGGCCGCCCCTATCTGGTGAAGTAACGTGGCAAAACAGTTCGACAGTTTCGTGATGTTCGCAGAAATGCGGACGGGATCGAATTTTCTTGAGGCAAACCTGAACGCTTTGCCGGGTGTCGTGTGCCATGGCGAGGTGTTCAACCCGCATTTCATCGGCAAGAAAGATCAGACCGAGATGTTCGGGGTTGATCTGGCGGCGCGGGCGGCGGACCCTTTGGCGCTGGTGCGACGGTTACGGCAGATGACCGATGGCATGGCGGGTTTTCGGTTTTTCCATGACCATGATCCGCGTGTGGTGGATGCGGTCTTGGCTGACCCGGCCTGTGCCAAGATCATCCTGACCCGGAACCCGATTGAAAGCTATGTCAGTTGGAAAATCGCGCAGGAAACCGGGCAGTGGAAGCTTACGAATGCGACCAAGCTAAAGACTGCCAAGGCGCGGTTTGATGTGGTGGAATTCGAGCGGCATCTGGGGCGGATGCAGGATTTCCAGATCCGGCTGATGCACGGTTTGCAGGTGTCGGGGCAGACGGCCTTTTACATTGACTACGAGGATATTCAGGACGTTGACGTTTTGAATGGCCTTGCAGCGTTTCTGGGGGTGGCGGCGCGGCTTGAGGCACCGGACTCGACGCTAAAGAAGCAAAATCCCGATGAAATCGCCGAAAAAGTGGTGAACCCGGCCGAGATGGAATTGGCGCTGGCGCGGCTTGATCGGTTCAATCTGGCGCGGACACCAAATTTTGAGCCGCGTCGGTCTGCGGCAATTCCCAGCTTTGTGGCAGGGGGCGCGCTGTTGTATATGCCAATGCGGTCTGGGCCAGAGGCGTCGGTAATTGCGTGGATGGCGGGGTTTGGCACCGGGCTGGTGGGTGATTTCGTGCAGAAAACCTTGCGGCAATGGAAGCGCGGACATACGCCGCACCGCAGCTTTACGGTGCTGCGGCACCCGGTGGCGCGGGCGCATGCGGCGTTTTGCAGTCAGGTTCTGTCTGGCGATTTGCCGGACCTGCGGCACATCCTGGCAAAAACCTACAAGATTGATCTGCCCGCCGTGGGGGAAACCCATAGCGTTGCCAAACATCGTGTAGCGTTTTTAGAGTTTTTGCGGTTTCTAAAGCTGAACCTGTCAGGGCAAACCGGGCTGCGGGTCAACCCGCATTGGGCAACGCAGACGGCGGTTCTGCAGGGGTTTGCGCAGTTTCAGGGGCCTGATCTGGTATTGCGCGAAGACCGGCTGGCCGAAGGGCTGGCGTATCTTGCGGCGGAAGTGGGGGGGAATTGCCCGGCTTTCACACCGCAAGACGAGCCTGCGCCACACCCATTGTCCGCAATTTATGACGCGCAGGTGGAAGACGCCGTACGCGACGCGTATCAGCGCGACTACATGGGTTTGGGGTTTGGCCGCTGGGCGTAGCGTTTCGCAAAGCGCCATGCGCCCGTTGACCGGGCACATGGCGATTGCGTCAGATTTACGCGGCCTGCGTGGTGCGCGCTTCGGTCAGAATCGCGTGCAGCTTTGCGGGATCAGTGTTGGCACGCAACTTGGCGCAGATGCCGGGATCGCGCATGGTGCGCGACACAAGGGCCAACGCCTTAAGATGATCAACGCCGCTGTCTTTGGGAGCGAACAACCCAAAGATCAAATCGACAGGCTGACGGTCCACCGAATCGTAATCAAGCGGCTTTTCCAGACGCAAGAAGACGGCAACGATGCGGTTAAGGTCTTCAAGGCGTGCATGCGGTAGGGCAATGCCGTGGCCCACCCCGGTAGGGCCAAGGCTTTCGCGTTCTTGCAGGCCGTCAATCGCAACGGAGGCATTCAGCTTGTACGCCTGCGAGACCATCTCTCCCAGTTCCTGGAAGAGACGCTTTTTGCTTGTAAGCTGGCCGACGACCCTGACGGCCACGGGTATCAGCAGTTTGGAAAGTTCCATCGGTCGCCGTTTATCCTGCGCCTTTAGAATGGCGCTTTATTTGCTATTACGCGGGTCGATCCAGCCAATATTCCCGTCATCGCGACGGTATACAACATTCACGCCGCCATGTCCTTCGTTGCGAAAAACCAGCATGCGTTGCCCGGCCAATTCAAGCTGCATGACCGCTTCGCCAACGGTGATGGAAGGAACTTTCGTTTCCATCTCGGCGATGATCATCGGCGTGAGCGTGTCGGGCTCTACATCCTCGGGTTCCTCGGATGCGGCGAGGATATAGGAGGAACTGGAGCCGAATTCAACAGGTGCCGTACGGTCACGATGATGGTCGCGCAGACGGCGCTTGTAGCGACGCAGCTGTTTGTCCATTTTCTCGCGGCAGGATTCGAAAGCGGCGTAGATTTCATTGGCGTGGCCCTTGGCCTGCGCGTTCAGGCCAGTCGACAGATGGATGGTGGCTTCGCAGACATGTTCATGCGCTTCACGGGAAAAGACGATGATGGCTTCGGTTGGGCGCTGAGCGTATTTCTCGATCACCTCGCCCAATTCGGCCTTCACATGGGTTTGAAGCGCCTCGCCGACATCAATTTTCTTGCCGCTGATTTGGTAACGCATGGCTCCTCCTTCGCGTAGACATCAAGGTACATCCTGCGGCATGCAGGGTTACCCGCCGATTAATTTCCTGTGAAAACCCGATGAACCAAAAGCTGCCAAACGCGGGGCAGAGAGCTGCCGCTTGGGGCGTTCGGGTTGGGGCGATCATCGCACGCATCACGGGTATTTGGCGGCACGAAGGGCTGCTTTGTCAACAGCTTCGTCACAAAAATCATAATTCAGGTCATGCGGAAGTTTTGACCCAGATACACCCGGCGAACCGTTTCATCGCGCACGATTTCGTCGGTGGTGCCGCTCATCAACACCTTGCCATCATGGAGAATATAGGCACGGTCAACGATTTCGAGGGTTTCGCGGACGTTGTGATCGGTGATCAGAACGCCAATGCCGCGGGATTTGAGATCATGAACAAGGTGGCGGATTTCCCCCACTGCAATCGGATCGACGCCCGCGAAGGGCTCGTCCAGCAGCAGGTATTTCGGATCGGCCGCCAAACAGCGGGCAATTTCCACCCGGCGACGCTCGCCCCCCGACAACGCAAGGGCAGGCGCGCGGCGCAGGTGGGTGATCGAAAACTCTGATAGCAGTTCTTCCAGACGTTCACGGCGTTTGTGGCGATCAGGTACCGCAATTTCCAGAACGGCAAGAATGTTGTCTTCGACATTCAGGCCACGAAAGATCGACACTTCTTGCGGCAGATAGCCGATGCCAAGCCGGGCGCGGCGATACATTGGCAAGGCAGTGACGTCGCGGCCATCAATCAGCACCTGACCGCCTTCGGGGGTGACAAGGCCGGCGATGGAGTAAAAGCAGGTGGTCTTGCCCGAACCGTTGGGGCCAAGCAGGGCCACGACCTCGCCCCGGTTCAGGTGCATGGACACATCTCGGATCACCGGGCGGCGTTTGTAGCTTTTGCGCAGGTGCCGGATGTGCAGCCCCGCGTCGCCGGTGGTGACGGTAAGTTCGGGTGCGGCCATCAGTTGCCACCCGGCACGAAGATGGTTTGTACCCGGCCTTCCATGCTGCCGGTGCCCGCCTTGAGGTCGATGACCAGTTTTTGGCCGGAAATGGCGCTGGCGCCTTGGGTTAGCAGCACGTCGCCGGTCATGGTGATCTGGCCAGAGTCGATAGTGTAGACCGCCTCGCGCGCTTCGGCGGCTTCCGATTTGTTGGCAAGCGTTACCCCACCCGAGGCATGCAGGTTGGCAATCGTCTTGCCATCAGCGCCATATTCTACCCGCACGGTGCCTGCGGATAGCCGCATCTCGCCCTGACCGACCAGAACGTTGCCGGTAAAGGTGGCGGTGCCATCGGCCTGATTGACGTTCAGTTGGTCAGCCGAGATTTCGACAGGAAGGGTGGTATCTTGTTTCAGGCCGCCAAAGGCGACGGTCGCCCCTTGGGCATGTGCGACAATGGGCAATGTGATGGTTGCCACGCCCAAGGCACAGATCATCAGCAAGGCGCGGGGGGTCAACATAATGGGCCTCAATATCACTTTTGCGGTTGGTATATCAGCTTCACATGGTTCTTGAAAACAAGATCGTATGATCCGGGGATTGTGGCATCTTCGGTCAGCACCATGCTGCCTGCGGATATTTGCCCCAGCGGACCGATTGCGGTGACGGCGCTGTTGCTGATGACCTCGGTCTGGTCAAGGGCGGTGGTAAGGGTGTCGGCGGTAATGGCATAGCCGGAAGACGTGGTAATCTTGACCCCGCCACTTAGGGTGAATAGACGGGCGGCGGTATCAAGGCGACCGTCGGCGGCAGTGATGGCGGTGGTTGCCCCATCCGGGGTTTGCAGATCGGCGCGCAGGGCGGTGGCGGTAGACCCCGCACCGTCACCTGCATCGGGGCGGGCCTGATCGGCGGTAACGGTCAGAGAGGCACCGTCAGCGGTGACGCCCGCATAGGTGGGGGCGGTCATGCGCGGTTCGCGGACGCGGTCGGCCACATCGACATCGGCGTAAGGGATCGCGTCAGATGGGTCGATGGTGCGCGAAACCAAAAACAGCGTCGACAGGATGATCAACGCCGCCAAGGGCAGCAGTATTTTCAGCCAAGCGACGGTTTTCGAGTGAAGGTTATCGCGCAGCGTCATGGTCATGTCGCGCTGCGCATCAGGCGACACCCGCACGCAGGCAATCGTGGATATGGATCAGGCCGATCGCCGTACCGGGGCCATCGGGATCGACGACAAACAGCGACGTGATCTTCTTTTCGTTCATTACCGCAACAGCTTTTTCCGCCAGGGCATCGGGGCCAATGGTGCGGGGCTGCGGCGTCATTACCTGATGCACCGTCAGCGATAACAGACCGTCCATGTGGCGGCGCAAGTCGCCATCGGTGACAATGCCGCACAGGTTGCCATCGGCATCGGTGACGCCGATCACGCCGTAACCCTTCTGGCTCATGGTGAGCAGAGCGTCAGACATCGGGGTGGCCTTCGCAACCAAGGGCAGATCGGTGTGCATCAGGGCGCGAACCTTCATCAACCGCGCCCCCAGTTTGCCGCCGGGGTGAAAGACGCGAAAGTTTTCGGGGGTGAATTGGCGATGTTCCATCAGGGCGATGGCAAGGGCATCTCCCAATGCCAGCATCATGGTGGTGGATGTGGTTGGCACAATGCCGCGATCACAGGCCTCGGCCGCTTGGGGCAGCACAAGTGCCACATCAGATTGCCGGATCAGGGTCGAGGTTTCGCGCCCCGCAATGCCGATCAGCGGAATGTCGAAGCGGCGGGTATGGGCAATGATATCGGCCAGTTCCGGGGTTTCCCCCGAGTTTGACAGCAAGATCACCACATCGCCGCGCATCACCATGCCAAGGTCGCCGTGCGATGCCTCGGCGGGATGAACAAATTGCGAGGGTGTACCGGTCGAGGCAAAGGTGGCCGCGATTTTGCGGGCGATATGGCCGGATTTACCCATGCCGCAGACAATAACCCGGCCTTGGGATTTCAAGATCAGCTCGACCGCCTGACCAAAGCTGTCACCCAGATAGGACGACAGCAAGGCCAATGCCTCGGCTTCACGCGTGATGACGCGGCGGGCGGTGGCCAGAAAATCAGCGGTGGTGTCTTTAGTGGTGGTAGATGTCATTGGGTTCATCCCAGCCCAGCAGATCAAGTTCTGCCCGCGTGGGCAAGAAAGCAAAGCAGCGCAGCGCAAGGTCCAGTCGATCTTCGCGGATCAGGGCAGCCTCGAGTGCGGCTTTCAGTTTGTGCAGGTATAGCACGTCGGACGCCGCATATTCCTTTTGCGCATCGGTCAAGGTGGCAGAACCCCAATCCGAGGTTTGCTGTTGTTTGGACACATCGACACCGACCAGTTCTTGCAACAGGTATTTCAGCCCGTGCCGATCGGTGAAGGTGCGGATCAACTTTGCGGCGATTTTGGTGCACCAAACCGGGGCAGTGGTCACGCCAAAGGCGTTTTTCAGCGCGGCCACGTCAAAGCGGCCAAAGTGGAACAGCTTCACCACGGCAGGATCGGTAAGCAGGCGTTCCAGATTGGGTGCCGATTTCTGGCCACGGGCAATCTGCACAAGGTGGGCGTTGCCATCGCCCGAAGACAGTTGCACGACGCAAAGCCTGTCGCGGTGCGGGTTCAGGCCCATGGTTTCGGTGTCGATGGCGACCACTGACCCAAGGTTTAGCCCGTCAGGCAGGTCGTTCTTGTGAAAATGGATGGTCAAACCCTGTCTCCTGCTGATCGCGCTGGGTTTCAGATAGGCGCGCGGGGCAGTGAACTCAACTTGAAAAGCCGTGCTGGGGCGGAACTTCGCGTAATCACAGGGTCTGAAATGCAAAAACGCGGCCCGAAGGCCGCGCTTTTAATCTTGCCAGGTAACAAGAAAGACATGGTGCCCAGGAAAGGACTCGAACCTTCACACCTTGCGGCACACGGACCTGAACCGTGCGCGTCTAC
>JBAVTI010000115.1:0-4082 GCA_049696055.1 Paracoccaceae bacterium
GAATTAACCTCCGCCACCCCAACCTGGCGCAAAAACGCACTCGACGCCGCCCCACCTCCGGCAAGCGAGGCCGTGTGCGACGCCGCCGCCACCCGCGATAGCTCGGTCTTGCCCGACTTTATGCAGACAATGCCCTTGCCCGCCGCCCGCGCCGCCTGCGCCAAAGCCGCAAACCCCGGCGCATCGTCAATCCCCTCAATGTACATCCCGATCGCCGTCACACGACGATCCTCCAGCAACGCCCCCGCCAGCTCCGCCAACCCAACCTGCGCCGCATTGCCCAGACAGGCGACATAAGCCACCGGCAATCCGCGCGTCTGCATCGTCATGTTGATCACGATGTTCGACGATTGCGACAGCAGCGCAACACCACTTTCCACCCGCCGCCCGCCATGTTGATCCGGCCACAACAGCGCCCCGTCCAGATAGTTGATCACCCCATAGCAGTTCGGCCCCAAAATCGGCATATCGCCGGCCGCCGCGATCAACGCACTCTGCAACTCTGGCTCACCCGCCTCGGTCCAACCACTTGCAAAACAAATCGCCCCCCCGGCACCCATCGCCGCAAGCTGCCCGACAACATCCACCGTGATATGCCGATTAACACCAATGAACGTCGCATCCGGCACCCCCGGCAGATCGGCCAATGAAGCATAAGCCTTTAGCCCACCAATCGTCGTCTTGGTCGGATGCACTGGCCAAACAGGCCCGGAAAATCCCATCTTGCCACATTGCTCGATGACATTTTCTGCCCAAATCGAGCCCATGACGGCAATGGATTTCGGGCGCAACAATCGAGAAAGATCGCGCGTCATGCCAAGACTCCGTGCTGTCCCTGACCAAGCCGGGGGCGCTGCCCCCGGACCCCCGGGATATTTTTGAACAGAAGAAAGGAAAAAGAACGCCTTGCCCCCAGCATTGGGAACAAGGCGCTTTCTCCCGTTACGGTCATCGGCGTCCCCGCCTGTACCGTGAGTGCAGAATCGCGCATTAACCTTAACATTTCGTTTCTTCTGTTCCTAAATATCCCCGCCGGAGGCTCTGGCTGCTCACGCCCCGAGCGGACGCAGCAAATCGCGCGCAATAATATGCCGCTGGATCTCGCTGGTGCCATCCCAGATCCGTTCCACCCGGGCATCGCGCCAAAACCGCTCCAGCGGCAGATCGTCCATCAACCCCATCCCGCCATGCACCTGTATCGCGCGATCCGTCACCCGTGCCAGCATTTCTGTCGCAAAAACCTTGGCCGACGCAATCTCGCGGTTTGCAGGCAACCCCTGATCCAGCCGCCACGCACTCGCCAGTGTCAGATAGTCTGCCGCATCAATTTCCGTAATTGAATCAGCCAGCTGGAACCCAACCCCTTGGAACTTGCCAATCGCTTGCCCGAACTGTTTCCGGCTTGCCGCATAGTCCAGCATATAGTCAAACACCCGCCGCGCCCGCCCGACGGCCATGGTGGCCACGGTAATCCGCGTTGCGTAAAGCCAATCGTTCATCACCGCAAAGCCGCCGTTCACCGCGCCCAGCACTTGCGCATCCGGCACCCGACACTCATCAAACTCGAGAATCATATTCTTGTAGCCGCGATGCGACACTGACTTGTAGCCATCGCGAATGGTGAACCCCGGCGTGCCGCGATCCACCAGAAACGTAGTGATTTTCTTCTTTACCGCGCCCGCCCCGGCCTCTTCCCCGGTCGCCACAAACACGATCACGAAATCGGCGTGTTCTGCGCCCGAGATGAAATGCTTGGTGCCGTTCAGCACCCAATCGCCGCCCTCGCGCCGGGCGTTTGTTTTCATTCCCCGCACGTCAGACCCGGCATCGGGTTCGGTCATCGCCAGCGCATCCATCCGCTCGCCACGCACGGCAGGTAGCAAATACCGCTCGATCTGTTCACCCCTGCACGCCATCAGGATATTCTGCGGCCGCCCAAAAAAATGGGTCAGCGCCATCGACCCGCGCCCCAACTCTCGCTCGACCAGCGCAAACTCCAGATGACTTAACCCCGGCCCGCCGACGCTCTCGGGGAAATTGCAGGCGTAAAACCCAAGCTCAATGGTCTTGCGCTTGATCTCTGCCGCAATCTCCACCGGCACATACCCCAAACCCTCGACCAGTTTCTCATGCGGATAAATCTCGTTCTCGACGAAACTGCGCACGGTCGAGACGATCATCTCTTGCTGTTCATTCAGCCCGAAGTCCATCACGCCTTCCTTTGCCCGACAAACCGCCCTGTCGCCTCCGGGCGCGGCAGGCCCGCATGTGCCGCTGCAATTGGCAGCACCCGGTCCAAAATCGCCTTTGGCGCCGCACAGGTTTTTCCCACCTTCATGTCCACATGCAAAAGCATCTGCTCCACGCTTGCCACCGCCACCCCGTCCTTCAGGATACGCATGAACAGATGTAGCCGCTTCTCATCCGCATGCAGCACCTGCAAGCTGCCGACCAGGGCATCGCCCAGCTTGGCCTCGCCCAGATGCATCACATGGCTTTCCGCCGTGTAATAGCTGTGGCCGCCTTTCACATAATCCATATCCGCGCCGATAAACCGCAAGAAGTTGTCACAGGTTTCCGAGGCCGCAAACAAATAGCGGCTTTCGGTCATATGGCCGTTGTAATCAATCCACCCCGGCAAAACCCGCAGATGCGCCATTTCCATCGGGGCGGCTGTCGCGGGCTTTGGCGCGGGCATGGCCACCCTGCGGCGCTCGTCATGGTCGCGCAGAACCTTGCCCGCGCCCCAGTTGCGTTCCTTCAAGGCGCGCAAAAAGCCGATCAGATTGCTGTCCCGAATGCGTTCCAACTCGCGGATGGTATGATGCCCCGATTGCGCATCCGATTGCCCGGCGATCAGGTCCACCAACTCGTCATTGAACTCCGGCACATCCATCAGCTTGGTCCAGGGCCAGGTCAGGCACGGCCCGAACTGCGCCATGAAATGCTTCATCCCTGCTTCACCGCCCGCCACGCGATAGGTCTCAAACAGCCCCATCTGGCCCCAGCGCAAGCCGAACCCCATGCGAATAGCCTCGTCAATTTCTTCGGTGGTGGCCACGCCATCCTTCACCAGCCACAGCGCCTCGCGCCACACCGCCTCAAGGAAACGGTCGGCAATATGCGCGTCAATTTCCTTGCGCACATGCAACGGGAACATCCCGATTTCGCGCAAAATCTCTTTCGCCCGCTCGATCCCCGCCGGGTCAGACACTGCCGAGGGCACCACTTCGGCAAGCGGCAGCAGATAAACCGGGTTGAACGGGTGGGCCACAAAGATCATCGCGGGGTTCGCCGCCCCCTCTTGCAACTGCGATGGCTTAAACCCGCTGGTCGAAGACCCGATCAGCGTATCGGGGCACGACTGTTGGATCTGTGCAAACACCCGATGCTTCAGATCAAGCCGCTCTGACACCGATTCCTGAATATACTCGGCGCCTTCCACCGCTTCGGTAATGCTCTGCGCAAAGCTTAAAACCCCCTCGTCGCACATCGGAATGTCCGATAATGCCGGAAGACTGGCCCGCGCGTTCGCCATCACTTCACCGATCTTGCGCTCGGCCTCGGGGTCGGGGTCGAACACCGACACGTTCCAGCCGTTCAGCAAGAACCGCGCCGCCCAACCGCCGCCAATAACCCCACCACCAATGATTGCCGCTTTACGTGTCATCAATCCGATCCGCCCTTGATTACTGTCGGTCATTTAATGGAACCCGGCACAACGCCGCCGTCCTTCCGCACCGCCTACCGCCGCCTCGGTGCCCGCTTCACCAGCCCCAATTTCGCCCGCACTTCCGCAGGGGTGATCACCCGCCCACCCATTGCCTCAATGATGCTCGCCGCGCGTTCGACCAATTGCGCGTTGGTGGCCAATTGCCCCTTGCCCAGCCACAGGTTGTCCTCCAACCCCACCCGCACATTGCCGCCCGCCAGCACTGCCGCCGCGACATAGGCCATCTGATCGCGCCCCAAAGAGAACGCCGACCAATTCCAGTCGCTTGGCACATTGTTGACCATCGCCATGAAGGTATTCAGGTCATTCGGTGCCCCCCACGGCACCCCCATGCACAGCTGCACCAAGG
>JBAVTI010000116.1:0-8745 GCA_049696055.1 Paracoccaceae bacterium
CGATGTGGACCTTGGGCGTTGGTTAAAAGGCAGCTATGCCATCCCGGTCGAGGCCGACGAGGAACCCAGCGACCCGCCACCGCAGCCGCCACAGCATTGATTTTCCGCAGCTTTGGCAAAAGCCGTATATTTCGCGTCAAACCCTCTGGACAGCCCCCGCGCCCTCGCTTAATACCGCCACACCCGAACGGCATTGCCGTTTGATCAAGTGCCCGGATAGCTCAGTTGGTAGAGCAGCGGATTGAAAATCCGCGTGTCGGCGGTTCAATTCCGTCTCCGGGCACCACTTAAATCAAATGAAAGCAACGAGTTATCGGCTGCCAGATTTGTGGTTGATTCCAAGAAATGCCTTGGTACATCCCTGGCACAGCGCCATTTCGATCAACAGCCTACCCGCAAAGCGCCGTACGGCTAGCGCGATTCTAGCACTGTCATAAGCAACGCTCTTAGCCCTGCTTATGGTTCATCTAGTACAGTGCTCTCTTAGAGAGCGTCTCGTAAGTATATGACACTATTTTATTTTTAGAGGTCCATTGCGCAGCTGGCATAGATGCCTGCCCGGTAGCTTGAAAAGGCATTCTTTTGTAAAGCGGCGGATTTCGTCCGCTGCGGCATGCTTTGTGCTCGTTGTGCCTTTGGCTCCACTGGGTTCAAAGGGGCGATGCTGCTTTTGAAGGCTGCCACAACAACCACGGAACTTGATTTCATCAGGTTTCCCGAACGCTTTTGACGTCATTGCGAGCCTGCGCCCAATCCCAGTCCGACTGGCAGCCGGAAATTGGCGAATTTTCTTGCCCGCGATCTGGGGCAAAACTAGGATGCCGAAAAGAGACGCTATTTCTCGCGCTGAATTTCAGGATGTCGCCACCCGTCGGATCGGCTGGCTGTTGCGTGCATTGGGGAAATGGGATGAGCGTGCGGGCAGGGTCTGACGGCGAGGCAAATTCTGATCCTGAACGGCCGTTTGGCCTGCAATCCCTGATTTCGCCCGTCGTCGCGGGCGTGATCCTTGAAAACGCCGGGCAACATGCCGGGGATTTTGCGGCTGCCGTGCCTGCCATTGTGCTGTGTGCCGATTTGTCCGGGTTTTCGATTGCCGGGGCCACGCTGGCCCGATCAGAGGCGCGCGGGGCCGAGGAATTGCGCAGTATCGTTAGTGCGGTTTTTGGGCGTGTCGCCGATGCGATACGGTCGGCTGGCGGGCAGATCCTGCAGTTTTCGGGCGATGCGGTTACGGCGGCCTGGCCAAATGCCGGCGAACCCGGCCCACAGACGCTTTGCGCCATTTCGGCGGGACTGACCTTGCAGGAGGCCTGCCGCCAACTTTCCGTTCCTGGGATGCCCGCGTTGAAAATGCGGGTCTCCCTTGCGCAAGGGCAGGTCTGGATCGCGCATCTGACGGAGGGTGATACCACCCGCGAAACCGTGATCTGTGGCGATGTATTTGACGCATTCCGTAGCGAAGTCGGGTTCCGCGACGGTGTGTTTCTGGATCAGCCGCTTTGGGCGCAGGTTGCGGCGACGGTCGGCCCGCGCGCCTCGGTGGCGGTGGACGCAAATGGCGTCCGGGTGCTGACGCTTGATGGCGCATTCCCCGCCGCCGCCCCTGCGCCTGAACGCAACCCAGCCGATGCCGCAACCCTTGCGGACTATGTGCCGGGCTATCTGCGCGATCTGCTACAGGGTATTGCCACCGACTGGCTGGCCGAGTTCCGCTCTGCTCAGATTGTTTTTGCCCGGTTTGCCGGGTTCCGGTTTCAGAGCGGTGATGACCTGCCTGCCTTGGCGGTTCTGTCAAAGGGGTTGCGCCATGCCGTCGAGGACAATGGCGGATTGCGGCTGAAGTTCGGCACCGACGACAAGGGGCTGATCTTGCTGGCAGCTTGGGGGCTGCAGTCCCGATCGTTCGAGGATAATGCCGAGCGTGCGTTGGCTGCTGCGGCCATGGTGCAGGATGCAGCCCGGATAGCAGGCTTTGCAGCCAGCATCGGTGTCACCGGCGGCAAGGTTTTTGCCGGGCTTGTCGGGTCTGACCACCACATGGAATACACCGTCATCGGCGATGCGGTGAACCGTGCGGCAGCCCTGTCGGGCGGGGCCGCCGCACAGACGCGGGTGGACGCGCACACCCGGGCTGAGGGCGCGAAACGGTTCCGCTTTGTCGATGCGGGCGTCTTCACCCTGAAGGGTCAGGATGCTGCTGCCCATTACATTATGGCAGCCGAGGCCATAGGTCAGGCCGACCAACGGGGCGATCTGGTCGGGCGAACTGCAGAACGCGCACAACTGGACGGTTTGGTTGCGGATCTGACAGCCTCTGGGGCCTCGGGCCTGATCCATATCGTTGGCGATGCGGGTCTGGGTAAATCGCGGCTGGCGGGGTATCTGGAGACCTGCCTAACCGGCGCGGGCATCACCACCCTGCGCATGAGCGCCGACAGCCTGCGCCGCACCACGGGCTTTTATCCATGGCGTCAGTTGGTCGACGCACTGGTCGGGCCTGATGCCCGCGCCGACGATCTGACCGTATTGCTGGGTGATGACCCGGCGATGGTTGCGCTTTTCCCGCTGCTGAGCCCGGTTCTGCGCACGGCCATTCCCGATACCGAATTCACCGCCAAGCTGTTCGGCGGCGGGCGGGCCGAGAAAACCCAAAGCGTCATCATTTCCCTGCTCGAGCAGTTGATCGGCGCAGCACCGCAAGTGGTGATCGTGGAGGATGCGCATTGGTTCGATTCCGCCTCGTGGCAGCTTCTGGAACGGTTTTCCCGTGCCTTTCCGCAAGTGTCCATTGCGCTGGTGTCGCGCCCTCTGGACCGCGATGCCCTGCCGTTCGAAGCGCGGCGCCTGCTGGACCGGCAGGATGCAACCGTGATCCGGATTGCGCCGTTTTCGCGAGAGGATTCAGTGGCGCTGGTCAACGCCTCGCTTGACGTGGTCGAAAGTGCGCCGGGAATTGTGGACCTGATCTGGCGTCATGCCGAAGGCCACCCGCTGTTTACCGCAGCACTTGCGCTGTCCTTGCGAGATCAGGGCCTGCTGCGCATTGATTCTGGTTATGCGCATCTGCGGATGGGCGAAAAGAGCATGTCACAGATTGCCTTTCCCGACGGTGTCGAAGGCGTGGTGGCGGAACGCATCGCCAGCCTGGCACCCGCGCAGCAACTGACGCTGAAGGTCGCGGCGGTGCTGGGCCGGACCTTCGATCTTGACCTTTTGTCGCGGCTGCATCCGGCGGGCACGACCGTAACGGTGCTGGCCGACGAGATTGCCGCCGCCCAAAAAGCGGGTCTGGTCGATCCGGTTGACGCGGAAGGCGGCATACATCGCTTTCACCATGCCATCATCGGCGATACGGCCTACAAGCTGCTGGTCAGTGATCAGCGCCGCAAGCTGCACGCCATATCTGCAGAGCTTCTGAACGCGCGCGGCGCTGCCGAGGGGTATCCCGCGGCGTCGCTCGCCCTGCTTGCGCACCATTTCGAACAGGCCGACCTGCATGACAAGGCGGTTGATTTCCTGTCGCGTGCTGCGGAAAGTGCGCGGTCAGGCTATAACAACGCCGAGGTGGTGGATTTTCTGACCCGAGCCCTGAACATTGCGGACAAGCAGCCTCAGCTTGCCACCAAGGTTACCCTTGGCCACTGGAACCACAAGGTCGCTGATGCACTGAAGGCGCTTGGCCATTATCAGCGCGCGGCGGATTTCTTGTTTGAAAGTGCGGCGCTGCTGGACCGCGCCCCGCCCAAAACCACGCGTTCGGCTTTGATCACCGCATTGGGTGGCTATGCCGGATACAAACTGCGCCCGCACCGCACCCCGCGACCCGCCGGGCTGCGCGACCCGATGATTGCTGCCGCCGAAATTAACATGACGCTTTCCGAGATACATTATGAACTGAACAAGGTTCCGTTTTCGCTGGCCGAGGTGTTGCGTGGCGTGAACCTTGCCCGCAGCGGTGGCGGTGACAGCACGACGCTGGCCAAGATTTATATGGGCATGGCGCTGATTTCGCGCGCGCTGCCTTGGGCGCTGGATGGCAACGACCTGCAGGAAAAATCCATCGACATTGCCGAACGCCTGCGCGATCTGCCTACGATTTCATGGGTCTACATGGCATCTGGCGTGTTCGAGATGGGCAAGTGTGGCTGGACGACCGGCGAGGCGCATTTTCGGCGCTCGATGCAGGTGGCCGAACTGTGTGGCGAGCGCAAGAACTGGGAAACCTCGATGTCGTCCTTGGGCAACCTTAAACGGGTTGAGGGCTGGTTTGAACAAGCGATTGCGTGCAGCGACGCCACCCTTGCCGCCGCGCGCGACCGCGACATCAGCCACTCTATCGCGTGGTCGCACAATGGCCGCTTGCGCGATCTTTTGTGCCTGAACCGGCTGGATGAGGCGCGCGAGGATTGCAGAATTCTGAACCTGATCTTGAACGACCCCAAGAAGAAGGGCGATACCAACGACAATTCCAATGTGGTGGATGGCTATGCGCGGGCCTTGCTGGGGCTTGTGGACGGCGATTTGGCGCAGGCAAGCGCCGGGCTGGACGACGCCATATCGGTTGTGCGCGCAATGAGCCGCCCGCAGGTTTACATGGTGCAGAACGTCAGTTTCCTGTGTGATGTGGTCTGGAATCTGTGGCGGCGGACGCAGGACAAATCCTTGCTGGCGCATAGTGCTGTCGTCGCCAAAAGCGGCGGGCGGATGGCGCGGCAGTACCGGGCGGGCAAACCATCGGCGGAACTTGCCGCCGGGGACGCGGCCTTTTATCGCGGCAAGAAGTCGGTTGCGGTAAAGCACTGGCTGGCCTCGGCGCAGGCAGGGGCGGAACGGGGGATGCACTACAATCAGGCGCAGGCCCTGTTCCGGCTGGACGCGGCCGAATGTACCCCGAAAGACCAAAGCGGCCCCGGTTGGCAGGCGTTGCTGGCGCAACTGGGCATCACGCGGCCCGAGATATGGTCAATCGCGCGCGTCTAAAGTTCGGCGTCGTTCAGAAGGCGTGTTGTCGTCATCAGTCGTCGGGCCAGAACCGTGGCCAAAGTCCGGTGAAAGTGCGCCGCAGCCACGGCATCGTTACGCTCCATCAGGGCAAGGGCTGCGGCATCCATCCGTACCACCGTGCTGTCGGTTTCGGCGGTGACGGTCGCGGTGCGGTTTACCCCGGCGTAATAGGCGATCTCTCCCAAGATGGCTCCGGGAAGGAAACGGCTTACGATCCGGATGTCCTGGTTGCGGTCGGTTACTGTTGCGCGCAGCCGGCCACTTAGCAAGAACACAAGATAGTCGGACTTCGTGCCTTGGGCCAAAAGTTCCTCGCCTGCCACCAACTCTATCCGGGTGCCGTATTTCTGCAGCAGATTTGCAGTATCCGCCTCTGGTCCGAATGCGGCGTCAACGCTTTGCGCGCCGCGTGCGCTTGTCAACAGGTCTTCCTCAATCTGCAACAGCACATCATCAAGATCGTTGGCCAAGCGGAAATGCTGGCGGCCATTTCGATTTAACCGGCCGAAACGCGCCGCCAGTTTCGGCGAAAGGCCGGTCATGATCAACTGGGTGCCTTGTTGACCGCAGCTTCGCCCCAGGCGTTCAAACGCCGCCCAAGCCGACATATCCAGCCCCACCACCTTTTTCAGATCGACGATCGCAAACTTAGGCTTCGGCGTCTGTCCAAGTTGCCGCTGAAGGCGGTCCACCAGCCTGCTGGCAGAGCCGAAGAACAAGAAACCTTCCAGCCGGTAAACACCGACGCAGGCACCAAGATCTGCCAGCCGGGCACTGTCACTGGGTGCCCGTTCGACGCGTGCATGAAAATTTGCAGCCGTCGTGCTTAACCGTGTCACATCGACTCTGGAATAGGTGATGACGAACAAAAGAACTACCATCACGATGCCAAACCCGACGGCGGTCATGAAGCCGAAGAGTAACGCGATGACCGGCATTGCCAGCACAATTCCCATCTCAAGGCGTGGCATCAGCATGCCTTGATCGCGGATTGCGGTCAGCATCAGATCAAACCCCAGAAACCAGACCACGGCGGCAAAAAGACCGATTGGCAAATAGGCCAGAACTTCGGCACCAAAGAACAGCACGAAACCGGTCATTGCGGCCACGCTTAGCCCCGCCCCGGCACCGACAACCCCAAACCGTCGCGCAAGCAATGTCTCGGACAGCGTGTGATAGCCCACCAGTCCGCCCAACATCCCTGCGGCGATGTTTGCCATGCCAACGCCCTTGAGGTCCTTTTCGAAATCAATCTCGCGGTCGATCGCAAGCTCCATCCCCGAGGCATTCAGCAACATGCCAAGCAGTGAAATCCCGACGATCGCGGCAATCACCGGAACCTGCGACAAGAGCGCAGTCCAATCCGCATGGGCCACCAAACCAAAATTGAGGCCACTCGCGAAGGATGTACTTTGAAAGGGACCCAGCAAAAGCCCAAGCCCGCGCATCGCCTCAAGATCAAGGCCCATGGCTGCAGTGATGGCGAAAAAACTGCCCAGGCTCAACGCCAGTGCCAGAGGAATCCCGAATCCGTTTGAGGAAAGTCGTGCGACTGCCAGAATGCCGACCCCGGCCACAAGCCACGGCACCCATTGCGGCCAGCGAACCAGCAGTTCGCCGATCCCTTCTGCCCCGGGTGCCGCCATACCAAAGGCACTTTTCACCAGAAGGGCCCCGGACGCTGCCAAAAACCCACTTATCACCGGGAAAGGCATGAACCGCACAAGATAGCCCAGCTTGAAGTGACCCATCGCATAGGCGGCGACACCCGTGACGATGGAAGTGCCCCCCACCAGTGTGACCACAGTCGAAAAAGCGACCTCTGCGCCAAGACCTGGCATTGCCGCGATCGTCGCCGCACAAAGCGAAAAAAGGATGGCGCAAACGTCTTGGGGCTGAATCAGGCCGCCACGGTAAGTCAGGGCCATCGGTGCGATCAAGGCCATGATCGTTGAGCCGATCAGGATAAGCCCAATGCCTTGGCTTAGAAACGGGGCAAGTGGTCCGGCATAGATGATTGCCGCGAATGACAAACCAAATGTCACTGCCATTGATCCGATGACGACTGCCGATGAAAGAGCGCTAAGTGCGCCGTATAGAACTGCCCTTTTCGTGCCAGTGTTTGTTTTTGCGTTATGCAAACTTGAAATCCTTTTTAGAATCCAGAAGGAAACATTTCCACGCAAACAGCAAGTGGCACGGCGATCTTGCGTTCGGAAATTCGTCTGGGGCAGAGGCTGCCTGCGCTGACGGCTACCGACAAGCCAGCACGGTATTGTGAGTTGGCTGAAGTGCCTTGCGGTCGTGCGATCTGGCAGCGAATTTCGCAGAACTGCTGGGCCGTCGCCTGATGGCGCGGGCAACGCGGTTTTGCCAAGCATGGCAGCTTTCGCTGCAGATAGGCGGCGCGCTGGCGCAGGAGAAATCGCTGCGGGCATGATCTGCCAGCGCGACGATCGAGAACGGAATGTCGGTCACCGGACGCCTTAAAGTGGCCCGACAAGCCGTTTGTGATGCGAGCGGACACGATCCTTCGCCGAAGCCACGGGCGGGTGCTCAATCAGAAGTGAAGCAAAAAGCGCGGCGCTTTCCCGGCGCAACCGTATCACGTCGGCCTGCTCGATGGAGTGCTTTGCCGCCGCAACCACGAAATCAGTCAGGCTGCGACCATCAATTTCAGCGGCCCGTTGGAGAATGGCGTGAACCAATGGCGCTATGCGAGCTTCCAGACGGGACTGGCGGGTGGCGTTGTGCATGATCAGCCTCCTTGCGCGCGGGCAAGACCACACTTCTCAACATCATCGGCTGCATCATCGATCCCTCCGAAGGTCAGGTCAGCCTGGATGGCGAGATGGTTTATGACAGCCGCTGGCTGCGCGGCGATCTGCGGCGGCTGCGGCTCGACAAGATAGGCTTCATCTTTCAGGCCCACAACCTGCTGCCGTTTCTGAACGCCACCGACAACGTGACGCTGGTGCTGCAACTGGCGGGCAAAAGCCGCGTACAGGCGCAGGCCCGCGCGCTGGCCAACAGCCCACGCATCATTCTGGCCGATGAACCGGCCGCCGCATTGGACAGCAAGTGCGCCGGGATCGTGACGGACCTGATGCGCAAAATGGCAGCCGAACAAGACACCTGCATCATCGCCGTGACGCCTGACGAAAAAATACTCGACCGCTTCGACCGGCTGTTCCATTTGCGCGACGGGCGGCTTGGGGATGATAAGCGAGACGGAAAATGACGATGGGAAAATCGGGCTCAATCGGGCTTTGGATCGCGGCAGCGATTGCGCTGGCGGTCGGTGCCTTGACCATTTTCTCAGGCAGGCAGGCGCTCTAGGTGTGTCAATGACCAAATTCCAGCAGAAAGCTGGCGAAATTAGAAAGTATCTACACGATATCAAAGCACTACCTCGCCTTGGCACCAATTGAAAAGGCGACATTTTGTAGAGCTGGGGATTGCATGCGCAGCGCTATTGTTGGTGCCGGGGCTGCCTGTTCATCGTATTCTTCTGCCCAGCTTGGTTCGAACCGGCCATGCAATTTCTGAAAGCCGGCCAAGAAGGCCTAGGCATTTGATTAAACCAAGTTTCTCTGTCGTTTTCGGATCCAGTTTCGCAATCAATAGATGGCGGCAACGCCAATTCACATGCCGGGGCGAAAGAGATCTGGCAAAGGTCGTATCGCGTCTTGATTGCACGCCTATCCATGAGGCGGGCGAACATGTGTTGGGTCAGAT
>JBAVTI010000117.1:0-1885 GCA_049696055.1 Paracoccaceae bacterium
GGATCAACGCAAATACGGCGAGACATTGATTACGATTTTGCGGGTGCCGGAAGAATGACAAACAACCCGATCCATCTCAGCTTTCGTTTTGCCGACGTGCCCATGGAAAAAATCGGCCCCTCCTTGCTGTGCCGTCCCAGAAAGCCGAACCCCCTCCGCCTTCTGATAGTCCTTCTCCTCCTGTTTGCAGTCGGCTTTGGAACGAGCATGGCGGTATCAAAGCTGTTTCCGCCAGAAACGAGCGTGATCGGACGATCTTTCTACCCTGCCCTGATCAGCGCCGCACTTGCCTTTCTATGCCTCACAACCACCACCAGACGCTTGCAGAAATGCATCTACGCCGGAATGCAGGTCTCTCCCTTTAGGTCAGGTGTCACCGAACTGCTTCTGGACAATCGTGGCATGCACACGACCCACCCTTGCTTGACACAAAGCGTAGCGTGGTCCGTAATCATCGACGTCGCTGAATACTCCGGTTTCACCCTGCTCAAACCATCACCTTACGAATACTATCCCATCCCCCACGCCTCGCTGCCGCCCGGCCTCACCCCAAACGCTCTGCAAACCCAAATCGCCGCATGGCGGGCCGCCGCCGCATGACCGAAATCACCCTTCCCCTCGATCTCTCGAAAATCAACGCTTTTGGCATCACCCGCGACCTCGCGCGCCGCTTTTATGGCCCTGTCCCTATGATCGTCGGGCTCTCTGCCGCCCTCGTCGCATGTGCGGCAACCGCCCTTGCGCTGCGCAGCCTGTATGGCCCTTTGTTCTTCGGCGTCATGGCGCTGAAATGGGTCTACCCTCTGGTCGCAGCCATCCTCACCACCCGCCTGCTAAACCGCTATTACCGCCGCAAACTGGAACGCGCGTTGCTCGCGTCACCGCACCGCCGTGCGACCGAAATCACCCTCACCGCTTTGGGCATTGCGCGCGGTGGCTCGCGTGTCCCATGGTCCGACATCACCGAAGTCATCTCCCACCGCCAAGCAATCCGCTTGCTGCTCTCGCCCACCGAATACATCCCCCTGATCCGCGCCACCCTTCCCCAAGGCATCACCGCCGAAACCCTGCAATCCCAGATCACCAAATGGCGCACAGCATGATCCCCAAGGCCGTAATCTTCGATTGTGATGGCGTATTGGTCGATAGCGAACCGGCCTTGTTCGCACTTCTGGTCACAGACCTGCACCAACATGGCCTCGATATGACCTCACATCAGATCGAGGCCACCTTCATCGGCGGCACCATCAAAGGCATCTTCGATACCGCCCGCCGTATGGGTGCCACCCTGCCCGACACTTGGGTGGATGATTTCTACACCCGCCTCTATGCTCGCCTTGCCACGGACACGCCACTGATCCCCGGCATCCTGACCGTGCTGGACGCGCTTGATCGCGCCCATATCCCCTACGCCGTCGGCTCCAACGGCACGATGCACAAAATGCAGGTCACTCTCAGCCAACACCCCGGCGTCTTGAAGCGCCTGCAAGGCCGGCTGTTTTCCGGCCAAGACCTCAACATGCTAAAACCTGCACCAGACCTTTACCTCCACGCCGCCCGCGCCCTGAGAACTGCCCCCGAAGCTTGCGTCGTCATCGAAGACAGCGCCACAGGTGCCGCCGCCGCCCGCGCCGCGAACATACGCTGCTTTGGCTACGCCCCGCACGGCAACGATGCTCTCAAGGCCCAGGGCGCTACCCCGTTCCATGACATGGAAATACTCCCAAGCCTGCTCGGGCTCTAGCGCGGATTGCGGTTATTCGGAATCAGACTTCTCCCCAGGAACCGGACGAACTCTGATGTTCTTGAACCCGATAGAACGCATTCCGCCATCGAACCTTGCGACTTCCCGTTTGAAAATATCCTCAGGGGTGGGGTCCGGGGA
>JBAVTI010000118.1:0-3861 GCA_049696055.1 Paracoccaceae bacterium
TTGCCGCCGAAATTGGCCCGCATTTGAAACCAGGAGCCACGGTAACCGACGTAGGCTCGGTTAAACAGGCCGTCATCGCAGCGGTTGCCCCGCATATACCGCAAGGTGTTGAATTCATTGCGGGGCACCCCATTGCGGGAACCGAACATTCAGGGCCGCGTTCCGGGTTTGCAACCCTGTTTCAAAACCGCTGGTGGTTGCTAACCCCATCGGACGGCGCTTCACCCCAAGCCGTCGCCAAACTGCGCAGCTTTTGCGAGGCGATGGGTGCCAATGTTGATGAGATGGACGCCGCCCACCATGATCTGGTGCTTGCAGTCACCAGTCACACGCCCCACCTGATTGCCTATACAATGGTCGGTGTTGCCGATGATTTGCGCCGGGTGACCGACAGCGAAGTGATCAAATATTCTGCGGCAGGGTTTCGCGATTTTACCCGAATTGCGGCCTCTGATCCCATCATGTGGCGCGACGTGTTTCTAAACAACAAAGATGCCACTCTGGATATCCTAGGGCGTTTCACCGAGGAATTATTCGCGCTCCAACGTGCCATTCGGCTGGGTGACGGCGATCATTTGCAATCCTATTTCACCCGTACCCGCGCTATTCGTCGCGGCATCATCGAGGCAGGGCAAGACACCGCAGCCCCCGATTTTGGCCGTGCCACCCAGTCAGGGGTGGACCCTGCCGGGGGGCATTAGCAATGCGCCCGAGCTGGCTTTTGGCACTGTCGTTGGCCTTTGCCGCCGGGGTCGTGCAGGCCGATGGGCTAAACCGCTCACCAATTCCGCATCCGCGCCCTGTGGTTCTGACAATAGTGCCTGCCGCGATTGCGCCAATTGCGTCAAATGATGCCCCGACCTTGCGTCCGCGTCCGCGCCCTGCGGTCGTGGCGTCGATAGACCCTGCCACCGCTGAACCCCCGGCCGCCGTTGTGGTATTGGCGGCCGATGCAATAGCGCCAACACTACACCCCAAACCGCGCCCACAAGAACTCGCCACCGACGGCGAACCGCGCCGCCGCAAGGGTTTGGGCGCACTGTTCAATGCCGGTGCCGTGCGCACCCAACCGGGGGCGGAATCGGTGCTGCCCAAAAAAGGCTCTGTCTGCGGCGACCGCGCCATCCGCGGCGAGGCCATCGCCCCAATCGTCGGCAAAATCAGGGGATGTGGCGTGCCAGACGCCGTAAGGGTCACCTCGGTTGACGGTGTCAAACTAAGCATGGCCGCAACCATCGATTGTCCGACGGCAATCGCGCTGAAACAATGGGTGCATGAGGCATTGAAGCCAGCCTTTGGCCGCACGAAAGTGGTGGCACTGCAGGTGGCAGGCCACTATGTTTGCCGCCCGCGCAATAACGTTCGTGGCAACAAGATCAGCGAACATGGACATGGCAAAGCCATTGATATTTCAGGGATTACGCTTGCCGATGGCAGCACTGTTACGGTGGCTGGTAACTGGCGGCGAGGCAACGGCAAGCCAATGAAAGTCGCGTACAAGGCGGCCTGCGGTATCTTCGGGACGACGCTGGGGCCGGGATCGGACGGCTATCACGAAGACCATATGCATTTTGATACCGCAAGCTATCGAAGCGGCGCCTACTGCCGCTAGAGCGGATTGCGTTTATTCGGGATTAAAATTCGCCCCAAGAATTGGGCGAATTCTTATGGTCTTGAACCCATAGAACGCAATTCGCTTTAATCAACGCAATTGTGGCCCGCGCCCCAACGGAATCGGGCCAAGACTCACCTGCCCGGATTGAAACGACAGCGGCAGATTAAGCACGTCCGGATCGCCTGATTGCTGCGCCAACAACCCCAGTGCCTGGTCCAGTGTCGGCGCAATTTCGGGCTTTATCACCCCCATCGCCACCGCAGCTGCAAGCGCCTGACGCCAATCCTCGATACGCAAATCGATGCGCCCTTCGGCAAACCCCTGTGCATCCGGCACCACACTGCCCTTGGCAAAGAACACCAAACTTCCCCAACGGATCAGCCCCTCGCGGATCACCAACTTGTTTAATGCAGGCGTGGTTTCCGCGACATACCGATCCAGCGGTACACTTAGCGTGGCCGTGCTGTCCAACCGCACCACCTCAATCTCGGGGGGCAAATTGGTCTGTCCGGCAAGCACTTTCATCAGCGCCGGGTCGGGAACCAGACCACTCACCTCGAACCCGATTTCATGCGCATTGGCGTCAGCTGGGTCTGGCCTTGTGCCGAACCGCGCTTGCTTTGCCGCCAGAAGCCAGCCGAGACTGGACCGCAGCGCCAGCCCGTCCCCCACCGCAGTCACCCGATCAAGGGCAAGCGCGGTTCCCGGAACGACGACTACGCTGCCCTGCAATTTGTCCGACGTCAGGGTGACATCTTGAAACGGCGTCTGAAAACTTTGGCTTGGCGGCAAGGCGGCAATCACATGCCAAGGCTTGTAAGTCAGACTGAAAATCTGAACGAACGGTGCTCGCCAACCGTAGCCACTGGCAGGGTCGGCCAAATGCAGCCCTTCCACCGTCAAATCAAACCTGTTGGGAAAGCCGCGCACCACAAGAGTATCGCGGGTGGCAATCATTCCCTGCGCCGCCTGATCCGCGAACCAGCTTTCCGCGCCGCGCTCTACGGCCTGCGACCCCACAAACCAATACCCGCCCCACAGCAGGCCCAATCCCATGACCACCGTCCACAAAGCCCGCATTGCACCCTCTTCCCATTCGTCCCAGCCTGCTGTCTACAGGGGCAAGCAACAGAGGGCCAGACGCATGGGCGTGATCGACGACACCGGGTTTTGGGTTTTTGGCTATGGATCGCTGATCTGGAACCCCGGTTTTCCGGTCACGGAAACCCGCGTTGCCCGACTGCATGGCTGGCATCGCAGTTTTTGCATGCGCTCAATCCATCATCGCGGCACGGTGGCTGCCCCCGGCCTTGTGTTGGCGCTTGATCGCGCCAATGGCGCGCATTGTGATGGCGTCGCCTTCCGGGTGATGCCGGGATCCGAGGCGGAAACGCTTGCCCTTCTGCGGGAACGTGAACTGATATCGTCAGCCTATCTCGAGGAATGGTTAACCGTCGATCTGTCCGGTGGTGGCCAGGCAAAGACGCTCGCCTATGTGATCGACCCGGATCATGTTCAGTATTGCGGCGGCCTGCCGCTGGAAGAACAGGCTCGCATCATTGCCCAGGCCATTGGCGGGCGTGGGCCAAACCATGAATACCTGTTCAACACCACCGATCACTTGTTGGGCCTTGGGATCGAGGATGTCGATCTTACTTGGCTGACCAACCGGGTGCGCGATTTGCGATCCTGATAATGATGTGATCAAAACCTGTTCAATCACCTTGGCAGAACCCCGCGCGCGTCCTATTGTTTCCACAGCAAAAACAGGGGCCGAAACCACCTGATGGAAAAGACCACCACCGAGGCTCAGCCGTATTTTACCCAACCCTTGCGTCAGATTGTGCTGATGCTGATCGTCATCTTTCTGGTGTTTGCCGGGGTCTGGCTGGCCTTCGGCAAGCTGGAGGCGTTGTTTTTTGCCAAGCCCTGGCTGAACGGCACCATTTTTCTGGTGTTTGTTCTGGGGATGGGCAGCTGCTTTGCGCAAGTGCTGCGGTTGATGCAGTCAATCACTTGGCTAGAGGATTTCGTGCGCCAGCGCCCTGGTTATGACCCGATGGTGGCCCCCTCTCTTTTGGCCCCTCTGGCGGCGCTGTTGCGTTCGCGCGGGGCACGTTCGCAAATATCGTCTACCTCTTCTCGTTCCATCCTCGATTCCGTGGGATCGCGGATGGACGAGGCGCGCGATATCTCACACTATTTGACCAACCTGTTGATTTTCTTGGGTCTTCTGGGCACATTCT
>JBAVTI010000119.1:0-4912 GCA_049696055.1 Paracoccaceae bacterium
TTGGCCAAGGGTTTGCACGGCGGTCAACAGCTCGGTGCGCATTTGCCGCGACAGAGCGTTCATCACCGTGGGGCGGTTCATCGCGATGGTGCCGATGTTTTCGGCCAGCGTGACAGTGATGGTTTGATACGTCATCGCGTTTCCCCCGAAGTTCAGGTCAGACTAGTCTAACCTGAACTCTGGGGCAAAGCGGAACGGCGCGTCACGACTGCAGGATTTGATCGAGTTTGGCGCGTTCTTCGGCGGTAAGGTCGGGCACGGACGGCTCTGGTGTGTCGCGTCTGCGGCGCAGATAGGCATAAGCGCCGCCGCCGCCGACCAGCAACATGGCAGGCCCAGCAAGCCACAACAGCAGGTTGGTGCCTTTGGTGGTGGGGTTCAGCAGCACATATTCGCCGTAACGATCGACAATGAATGCCATCGCTGCGTCATCGGTATCGCCCGCAACAAGGCGTTCGCGCACCAAAAGCCGCAGGTCGCGGGCAAGCTCGGCATGGCTGTCGTCAATGTTTTCATTGCGGCAGACCAGACAGCGCAGGCCTTGGGACAGGCTGCGGGCGCGGGCTTCGAGGGCGGGGTCGGACAGCACCTCGTCGGGTTGCACGGCGAGGGCCGGGGTGGCAAGGGCCAAGAGCAGCGCCAGTGTGGGCAGGATGCGCATGGGTTATTCCGCCGCCACGGCATTGACCGGTTTGCGCGCGCCTGCCGCAACGCGGTAACGGCGGTCGGTCAGGCTAAGAAAGCCGCCAAACGCCATCATCAGCGCCCCGCCCCAAAGCCAGTTGGCAAAGGGTTTGATATAGCTGCGCACCGCCCAGCCACCATCGGCCTGAGCATCCCCGATAACCAGATAGATGTCGCGCAGGAAGCCGTTTGAGATACCAGCCTCGGTGGTGGGCATGCCCTGCACTGGATAGACGCGCTTTTCGGGATAGAGCGTGGCATAGGGTTTGCCGGATTTGGTAACGGTCATTTCCGCCATCAGCGAGGTGTAGTTCGGACCCGGAACCTCATCCACACGCACCAAAGTGATCTCAAATCCGCCCATCTCGAAGGACTTGCCGGGCTGGACGACGCGGATATCTTCGGTCGCCCAAGCGTTCATTGCCGCGACGGCAAACAAGGTGATGCCAAGACCGGCATGGGCAAAGGTCTTGCCCCAGTCAGCGCGTGGCAGGCGGGTCAGGCGCGACAGGCGATCGGCAAGGGGGCCGCGGCCTGTGCGGGTCCAGATATCCAGAGCGGACCCCAGAACCACCCAGGCACCAAGGGCGGCACCAACCGGGCCAAGCGCGGATTTGCCGGTTTGCATCGCCCAAACCAAGGCGCCAAGCGCGATCGACAGCAGCAAGATCGGGTAAAGCGGTTGCAGGCCGCGGGCGATGCTGGCGCGTTTCCACGGCATCATCGCCCCGAGCGGCAGCAGCATGGCCAGCACGATCATGAACGGTGTGAAGGCGGCGTTGAAGAACGGCGCGCCGACCGAAAGTTTGCGGTCCCACAAAAGTTCGGCCACCAGCGGCCAGATGGTGCCGATGAACACCACAAACGACGCCACCGCCAGCAGCAGGTTATTGGCGACCAGCGCGGATTCGCGGCTGACCATCGAGAAGATGCCCTTGGCCTCCATCGCCGAGGCGCGGAAGGCAAACAGGGTCAGCGCGCCGCCCATGAAGATGGCAAGGATCAGCAGGATAAACACGCCGCGTTCGGGGTCGTTGGCAAAGGCGTGAACCGAGGTGATGACGCCAGAGCGGACGATGAAGGTGCCGATCAGCGAGAAGCCGAAGGCGAGGATGGCCAGAAGGATGGTCCAGCTTTTCAGCGATTCGCGTTTCTCGACCACGATGGCGGAATGCAGCAGGGCTGCGGCGATCAGCCAGGGCATGAAGGAGGCGTTTTCGACCGGATCCCAGAACCAGAAGCCGCCCCAGCCAAGTTCGTAATAGGCCCACCACGAGCCAAGGGCGACGCCGATGGTCAGGAAGATCCAGGCGGCAAGGGTCCATGGGCGGACCCAGCGGCCCCAGGCGGCGTCGATCCGCCCCTCGATCAGGGCGGCGATGGCGAAGGAAAACGCCATGCTGAGGCCAACGTAGCCGAGGTAAAGAAACGGCGGGTGGAAAGCGAGGCCGGGGTCTTGCAGCAAGGGGTTAAGGTCGTCGCCGTTGAAGGGTGGGGTGGCTAGGCGCAAGAACGGGTTCGAGGTGAACAGAAGAAAGGCAAGGAAAGCCACGCCAATCGAGCCCTGCACCGACAAAACGCGGGCTTTCAGCGTGGGGGGAAGGTTGCCGCCAAACCACGCCGCACAAGCGCCAAACAGCGCGAGGATCAGCACCCAAAGCAGCAATGAGCCTTCGTGATTGCCCCAAACGCCCGCCACTTTGTAAAGCATCGGTTTATCGGTATGCGAGTTCAGCACCACCAGACGGACCGAGAAATCCGAGGTGACAAAGGCGTAGGTCAGCGCGCCAAAGGCCACGGCGATCAGCATAAATTGCACGGTGGCGGCGGGTTCGGCCACCGCCATCCACGACGTCCAGCGTTTGTGCGCGCCAATCAGCGGCAGGGTGGTCTGGATGATGGCGACGGCAAGGGCCAGCACGAGGGCGAAATGTCCGAGCTCGACGATCATGGGCGTTCCTGTTTTCTGTTCATATCCAGTCTAGGGCAAAGCGATGCGGCTTGCTATGGGGATGCGCGCAACCGTCGCGGTGCCGCAGACTGGTTTGGCGCACGATCGCGTGTGGGGTTTGGGGGGGGAATGTCAGCGCCGACCAGCCTTGCGGGTAGAAAGCAGCAGGTTGGTTTCCGAGATCATCACGCCCTCGATGTTGCGGATGCGGTGGATCACCTCGTCAAGTTCCAGCAGGGTATCGGTGCTGAGTTCGACAATCAGATCCCATTTGCCATTGGTGGAATGCACCGCCTGTACGGCGGGAAGGCCGGTCAGGCGGGACATGATTTTCTCGCCGCCCCGGCCCTCGATCCCGATCAGCATCAGGCCGCGCACCGGCGAGGCGGTGACATCGCCGCGGGTCAGAACGGTGAAGCCGGCGATTTCGCCGCGGGCGGCCAAACGCTCCATCCGGGCGCGAACGGTGGCGCGGCTAAGGTTCAGGCGGGTGGCAAGATCGGACAGGGCAGCGCGGCCATCACGGCGCAATTCGGATATCAGGCGGTGGTCGGTATCGTCCATCATGGTAAACTCTTCTGCCATTTTGCACATATGGTTGCGCATAACGACAATAATGATGCTAGGATTTGCCGCAAGTCGAATGAATTTTGCACCGAACAAAAGGAGCGTTGCCATGCCCAAGACCATTCTCATCGGTGCCCCGATCGATTCCGGCCAGCGCCGCCCCGGTTGCCTGATGGGGCCGTCGGCCTATCGGGTGGCGGGCATTGCGCAGGCGATCCGCGATCTGGGGCATGGGGTGGAAGACTGGGGCGACGTGGCTTTGGGCGCGTTGGAGCCTGTTACCTGCCCCAACCCGGCGGTGCATTCGCTGGCGGAGACGCTGGGGTGGACCGATGTGTTGGCCGACAAGACCGACGACGCGCTGTCGGAGGGAGGCTTTCCGATCATCCTTGGCGGCGACCATTCGCTGGCGCTTGGCACCGTGTCAGGGGCGGCTTCCTACGCCGCCCGTCAGGGTCAACCCTTGTTCCTACTCTGGCTTGATGCCCATTCCGATTTCCATACCCCGATGACCACGACCAGCGGAAATTTGCATGGAACCCCAGTGGCTTACATCGCCGGGCGTGATGGATTCCATGACTTCCCCCCCTTCCCGTCCCCCATCCCCGCCGAGCGGATTTGCCTCTACGGCATCCGTTCCGTTGACCCCGCCGAACATGCCGCCCTGCTGAAACATGACATCGCGATCAACGATATGCGGGTACTGGATGAACGCGGAATCGTCGCCCCCCTGCGCGAATTCCTCGACAAGGTCCGCGCCGAAAATGGCATGCTCCACGTCTCCCTCGATGTCGATTTCCTCGACCCCTCCATCGCCCCCGCCGTTGGCACCACCGTCCCCGGCGGCACGACGTTTCGTGAGGCGCATCTGGTGATGGAGCTGTTGCACGAAAGCAATCTTGTCACCTCGCTTGACCTCGTGGAGTTGAACCCTTTCCTTGATGACCGCAGCAAAACCGCCCTGTTGATGGTCGATCTGGTCGCCAGCCTGATGGGCCGCAAGGTCTTTGACCGCCCAACCCGGAGCTTCTGATGTCCCTGAACCTCGTCCCATTTGTCAGTGTAGACCGAATGATGAAGCTGGTGCTGCATCTGGGAATCGAACGCGTCCTGAGGGACCTGGCCGCCGAGATTGAAGCCGATTTCCTGCGCTGGCCGCAGTTCGACAAGACCCCCCGCATTGCCAGCCACTCCGATGTCGGCGTGATCGAGCTGATGCCAACCTCCGATGGCGAAACCTACGGTTTCAAATACGTCAACGGCCACCCGTCCAACATGAAGAAAGGCCTGCAAACGGTTACAGCCTTTGGTCTTTTGGCCGATGTGGCAACGGGCTATCCGCTGCTGTTGTCAGAAATGACCATCCTGACGGCCCTGCGCACGGCGGCCACGTCGGCCATGGCCGCAAAATGGCTGGCCCCTGCAAATGCGCGCGTCATGGCGCTGATCGGCAATGGCGCGCAGGCCGAATTTCAGGCGCTGGGGTTCAAGGCAATCTGCGGCATCACCGAAGTCCGCCTTTACGACATAGACCCCGCCGCAACCCGGAAATGTGCAGCAAATCTGGCGGGTTACGGCCTGACCCTCGTGCAATGCAAAACGCCCGAGGACGCGATCCTTGGCGCGCAAATCATCACGACGGTAACGGCTGACAAGCAATATGCCACAATCCTGACCGACAATATGGTGGGGGCTGGCGTTCACATCAAC
>JBAVTI010000120.1:0-9933 GCA_049696055.1 Paracoccaceae bacterium
CCGCCCCCATCAGGCCGGCAATCCCCACCACTTCGCCGCGTTTTACCGTCAAATTCACGTCGCGGATCACTTGGCGATCCGGGTGCAGCGGGTGCCAGACGTTCCAGCCCGCAACCGCCATCAACTCCTCACCGATTTTGGGCACCCGTTCCGGATAGCGATGCGCCATATCGCGCCCCACCATGTCGCGGATGATCCGTGCCTCGGTGATATCGGCGCGCGCGATATCCGATACCGTTCCGCCGTCGCGCAGCACCGTCAAGCGGTCTGCCACCCGCGAAATCTCATTCAGCTTGTGGCTGATCAGGATCGAGGTGATGCCCTGCGCCTTGAATTCCAACAGCAAATTCAACAGCACCGCACTATCGTTTTCCTGCAAAGCCGCGGTCGGCTCGTCCAAAATCAGCAGCTTCACCTTCTTTGACAGCGCCTTGGCGATTTCCACCAATTGCTGTTTGCCCACGCCCAATGTCTCGATCCGCGCTTGCGGGCTTTCCTTCAGCCCCACTTTCGCCAGCAGGCTTTCGGTGCGCCGATAGGTTTCGGGCCAGTCGATCAACCCCGCCCGTGTAATCTCATTGCCCAGAAAGATGTTCTCGGCGATCGACAACAGCGGCACCAAAGCCAGTTCTTGGTGGATGATGATGATCCCCTGCGCCTCGCTGTCATGAATGCCGCCAAACTTGCAGGGCCGCCCTTCAAACAGAATATCCCCCTGATAGCTGCCATGCGGGTAAACCCCCGATAGCACCTTCATCAAGGTTGATTTCCCCGCGCCATTCTCGCCCACCAGCGCGTGTATCTCTCCCGGCAACACCGAAAGGTTCACGTTATCAAGGGCTTTCACACCCGGAAACGTCTTGGTAATGCCGCGCATCTCTAGGATGGGGGTCATGGCTTGCCCATTGTTCAAAGGAAAAGTAGGCCCCAAAGCCTGCGCCTCGGGGCCGGGTAGACCTGAAACTTACTGCAGGTCTTCGGCTTTGTGATAGCCGCTATCAATCACGATGGTCTGATAGTTGGTCGCATCCACCGAGACCGGCTCCAACAGATACGACGGGATCACTTTGACGCCGTTGTCATAGGTGGTGGTGTCGTTGATCTCGGGTGTGCCACCGGTCAGCAGCGCCTCAACCATGCCAACCGTCACCCGCGCCAACTCGCGGGTGTCCTTGAACACCGTCGAATACTGCTCGCCCGCGATGATCGACTTGATCGACTGCAGTTCCGCATCCTGCCCCGAAACAATCGGCATCTTCAGATCGCCCGAGCCATAGCCCACACCCTTCAGCGATGACAAAATCCCGATCGACAGCCCGTCATAGGGCGACAGCGCGCCATGCAGCGGCTTGTCGGTATAGTTGGCCGACAACAGGTTATCCATGCGCGTCTGTGCAACGGCACCATCCCAACGCAGCGTGCCAACCTGATCCATGCCCATCTGGCCCGACCCGATGACAATGTCACCCGATGCGATCAGCGGGTCCAGAACCGACATCGCGCCATTGTAAAAGAAGAAGGCGTTGTTGTCGTCCGGGCTGCCACCAAACAGCTCTACATTGAACGGCTTCACATCCGGGAACCGCTCTTTCATGCCGGCCACCAGCGACGATGCCTGCTGCACGCCGACCTTAAAGTTGTCAAACGTCGCATAGTAATCGACATTGCCACTATCGCGGATCAGACGGTCATAGGCGATAACCTTGATCCCTGCGGCCGCGGCGTTTTCCAGCGCGTTCGACAGCGTGGTGCCATCAATCGCCGCAATCACCAGAACATCGACGCCCTTGGTGATCATGTTCTCGATCTGCGCCAATTGGTTGGGAATATCATCTTCTGCATATTGCAGATCGGTCGCGTAACCGGCTTCGGTAAACTGCGCCACCATCGAATCGCCATCCGAAATCCAGCGCGCAGATGATTTGGTCGGCATCGCGATGCCAACGGTGCCTTTGTCCTGCGCGTAAAGCGGTGCGGCAAATACCGCCGCCCCAAGCGCCAAAGACGCCATAACTGACGTGAAAAGCTTCATTTTATTCCTCCCTGCCGCCGATGTGGGTGGCTGCTTTTGCCACCGCCCCCCAGCGCCCTGTTGTGTCCGGGCAACAATGACCCGTGCAGCAGGCTAGACACAGCTTCCATACCATGCAAATTCGCTTTTAGATAAACTGCATAACGAAAGTGGTATGCCATGGCCGCCCCCCTTGCCACCCAACTGGCCCTCAAACACCTGCGCCTGATCGCAGCCATCGCCGAGCATCGGCAACTGTCCATCGCCGCCGACGCTCTTGCAATGACCCAACCCGCCGCCTCGCGCACCTTGGGCGAAGCCGAGGCCCGGATCGGCGCCCCGCTGTTTGACCGCCACCCCAAAGGCATGACCCTGACCGATATCGGTGAAAGCCTCGCCCGCCGTGCGCGCAACATCCTGGACGAGTTGAACGACGCCTCCGCCGAGGTTGATCGCCTGCGCCTTGGCCGGGGGGGCGTGGTCCGCATCGGCGCTGTCACCGGTGCCGCCGTCGGCTATGTCGCCCCCGCCATCCGCCAGCTTAAGGCGCTGGCCCCCGATGTCGAATTGCACATTGATGTTGCCACCAGTGATGCGTTGATGGACGGCCTGTTGGCCCTGCGGCACGACATGGTCTTGGGTCGGGTGCCTGCCGGGGCGGCGGTCGAGGATTTGGCACTGCACCGTGCCAAGGGCGAACAGGTGCGCATTCTGGCCCATTCGGCGCATCCCTTTGTCCACCGCGAGGGCATCGCCCTGACCGATCTTGGCGATCAGGACTGGGTGATGCAGGGGCCCGGCGCGCCCATTCGCCGCGCGGTCGAAGAGGTGTTTCTGGCCCAAGGGGCTGCCCTGCCGCGCAATGTCACCAACACCTCGTCCTTGGTCATGGTCTTGGCAATGCTGCAAAATCCCGATGTCGTCACCCCCGTCAGCCAAGAGGTCGCCAATTTGCTGACCCGCGGCAACCGCGATCTGGCGCAACTGCCGGTCACCGAACCGATCCACGTCGCACCCTATTCGCTGATCACCCTGCGTGATCGCCGCTTGTCCCCTGCGGCAAGCCGCTGCCACAACCTGCTGGCAAAACTGATCGCACCGCCGTGATCCGCCGCTAAATCGCCCCCTCCTTTACGGCCTCCATCGCCACATAGGTCGAGGTCGAGGCCACATGCGGCAGCGCGCTCAGCTTTTCCCCCAGAACCTTGCGGTAATCCTGAATGTCGCTGGTGCGCACCTTCAACAGATAGTCAAACCGGCTGGCAATCATGTGGCACTGCTCTACCTCCGGTATCTGCAACACCGCCTTGTTGAACGCCTGCAACGCCGCCTCGCGGGTGTCCGACAGCCGCACTTCCACAAACGCCACATGCGCGCGCCCCATGCGGATCGGGTTCAACAGCGCCCGATAGCCGGTGATCACCCCCGCTTCCTCCAATCGCTTCATCCGCGCCTGCGTCGGGCTTTTCGAAAGCCCGATCCGCCGCGCCAGTTCCGTGGCCGAGATCCGCCCCTCCACCGCCAGAACCCGCAGAATCGCCTCGTCAAAGCGATCCAACACCATCTGCTCGTTTTGCATCGCCAACCTCGTCATATGCCGTTCAATCGTCCGCTAAATACCACTCTTTCAGGTAAACCGCCTGCACAAATCCGTGTATGCTGGGCGAAATATCAGGAGCGTATCATGCCGGCAATCTCCCCTTGGTCGATCATCGAAACCCAATCCTTACGCGATGAGGCCACGCTGGTGGCGCAACTGATCGCCGATGCCGGGTTGGACCAAACCGCGCGCGACCGGATCGCCACCGCCGGGGCCGACCTTGTCCGCCGTATCCGCGCCTCGGTGAAACCCGGTTTGATGGAGGTGTTCCTTGCCGAATATGGCCTCTCAACCGAGGAAGGCATCGCCCTGATGTGTTTGGCCGAGGCCCTGCTGCGCGTCCCCGACGCCACCACGATGGACGCCCTGATCGAGGATAAAATCGCCCCCTCCGACTGGGGCCGCCACCTTGGCAAATCCGCCTCTTCCCTCGTCAACGCCTCAACCTGGGCGCTGATGCTGACCGGTAAGGTGTTGGAAGAAAAGGAACCCGGCGTCGTCGGTCATCTGCGCGCCGCGATGAAACGTCTGGGCGAGCCGGTCATTCGCACTGCCGTTACCCGCGCGATGAAGGAAATGGGTCGCCAATTCGTGCTGGGGGAAACCATCACCTCGGCGATGAAACGCGCCACCGAACTCGAAGCCAAAGGCTACACCTACAGCTACGACATGCTGGGCGAGGCCGCGCGCACCGAAGGCGACGCCCGCCGCTACCACCTTGCCTATTCCCGCGCGATCACCGCCATCGCCTCTGCCTGCACCTCGAACGATATCCGCCAGAACCCCGGCATTTCGGTCAAGCTTTCCGCCCTGCATCCCCGCTACGAAGTCGCCAAACGCGACCGCGTCATGGCCGAACTGGTGCCCCGGGTCCGCGCCCTTGCCGGCCTTGCACGCGCTGCGGGTCTGGGCTTTAACATCGACGCCGAAGAGGCCGACCGCCTTGCGCTGTCGCTTGAAGTCATCGAGGAAACCCTCAAAGACCCCTCGCTATCGGGTTGGAATGGCTTTGGCGTCGTGGTTCAGGCCTACGGACGCCGCGCCGGGGCCGTCATCGACTGGCTCTACGCGCTTTCCGTGAAGCTCGACCGTAAAATCATGGTCCGCCTCGTCAAAGGCGCCTATTGGGACGCCGAGGTGAAACGCGCTCAGGTTCTCGGCCTGGCTTCGTTCCCGGTCTTTACCCGCAAACAGGCAACCGACGCCTCCTATATCTCGAACGCCCGCAAATTGCTGGGCATGACCGATCGCATCTACCCGCAGTTTGCCACTCACAACGCCCACACTGTCGCGGCTATCCTTGACATGGCTACCGACAAATCCACCTTTGAATTCCAACGCTTGCATGGCATGGGCGAGCGGCTGCACGACATCGTTCTAACCGATAATTCCACCCGATGCCGCATCTACGCCCCCGTCGGTGCGCACCGCGATCTGCTGGCCTACCTCGTGCGCCGCCTGCTGGAAAACGGTGCCAACTCCAGCTTCGTCAACCAGATCGTTGACGAAGACGTCGCCCCCGAAGTGGTCGCCACCTGTCCGCTGAACGCGATGGAACGCCTCACCCCCACCGCCAACCCCGCCATCGCCACTGGCCCGGCACTGTTCGGCACGCGGCTGAATTCGCGCGGTTTTGATCTGACCGACCCCGCCGATCTTGCGGCTATCAACACCGCCCGCGCGCCCCATATGGATACCCTGTTTGACGCCCGCCCGCGCCTTGCGGGAACCCTCGCCGGGGCCATGCGCCAAGACGTGATCAACCCCGCCACCGGGGCGATTGTCGGCAACGTGCTGCCCGCCGCCACCCCCGATGTCGAAACCGCCCTCAGTGCCGCCCGCCCGTGGGACGCCTCGCCGCAGGAACGCGCCGAGATCCTGCGCCGCGCCGCCGATCTTTACGAAGCCGATTTTGGCAAAATCTTCGCCCTGCTTGCCCGCGAGGCGGGAAAATCCCTGTCCGATGCCGTCGGCGAGTTGCGCGAAGCCGTTGATTTCATGCGCTATTACGCCGATGGGGCAGGGGCCCTCATCGCCCCCGCACGCGGGCTCTTCGTCTGTATCAGCCCATGGAACTTCCCCCTCGCCATCTTCTCAGGCCAGATCGCCGCCGCCCTCGCCGCAGGCAATGCCGTCATCGCCAAACCGGCCGAGCAAACCGCCCTGATCGCCACCCTTGCCGTTGACCTCATGCACCGCGCCGGCGTCCCGGCATCGGCGCTGCAACTGCTGCCCGGCGATGGGGCCACGGTAGGGGCTGCCCTGACCGCCGATCCCCGCGTAAGCGGCATCTGTTTCACCGGCTCTACCGAAACCGCCTTGAAAATCCGCCGCTCGATGGCCGATCACCTTGACCCGACAGCACCGCTTATTGCTGAAACCGGCGGCCTGAATGCCATGCTGGTCGATTCCACCGCCCTGCCGGAACAGGCCGTGCGTGACATCCTCGCCGCCGCCTTTCAATCTGCGGGCCAACGCTGTTCCGCCCTGCGCTGCCTCTATCTGCAAGAGGATATCGCCGACACCGTCAAGGAAATGCTCTACGGTGCCATGGACGAACTGGCGCTTGGCGACCCGTGGCACCTGTCCACCGACGTAGGCCCGGTGATCGACACCGACGCCTTCACCGCCATCCAATCCTACATCGCCACCGCCCGCGCCGAGGGCCGTCTCCTCAAGGAACTGCCCGCCCCCTCCACCGGCCATTTCATCGCGCCCACCGTGATCGCCGTCACCGGCATCGCAGAAATGACCCGCGAGATCTTTGGCCCCGTCCTGCATATCGCTACCTTCAAAGCCACTGAAATTGCCGCCGTCATCGCCGCTGTCAACGCCACCGGCTACGGCCTGACCTTCGGGCTGCACACCCGCATTGACGATCGGGTGCAAAGCATTATCGAACAGCTTCACGTCGGCAATACCTACGTCAACCGCAACCAGATCGGCGCGGTCGTGGGTTCGCAACCCTTTGGCGGCGAAGGCCTTTCCGGCACCGGCCCCAAGGCGGGCGGCCCCGATTACCTGACCCGCTTTACCGCCACCCCGGCACCCCAGATCACCGGCCCGCACCACGCCACCCCGGAACCCGAGGTCGTAAAAGCCCTGCAATCGCTGCACCCCGCGCGCGCCGCCGTCCACACCCTCGATCTGCCGGGCCCAACGGGCGAGTCCAACCGCCTGTCGGCCTATCAACGCAGCCCGATCCTCTGCCTTGGCCCCGATGCCGCCTCTGCCCTGGCCCAAGCCGAGGCTGTACGCAAACTTGGTGGCCTTGCCATCGAATGCCCCGGCCTCGACCCGCACGCCCTTACCCGCCTGCAAGACTTTGCCGGTGCCCTCCATTGGGGCAACCCAGACCAAACCCGCGCCTATGCGCTGGCCCTTGCGGCGCGCAGCGGCCCCATATTGCCGCTGATCGGTGGCATGCCAGACGCCGCCCACACCCTGCTGGAACGTCATGTCTGCATCGACACCACCGCTTCGGGTGGCAACGCCCAACTGCTGGCCGAGGTCGGCAACACCTAAAACGTGTCAGGTTTCGATTGAATCGAAAATCGCTGCCTCTCGCTTACGCTCGAACGCGTCTTTCGATGTCGCTGTTTCTATCAATACCTGACACACTCTAACCTCTTGACGCCAGCCTGCGGATCGGAAACCCTCACCCCATGTTTCCGATCCGCGACCGTAACCCTTCGGGGCGCACGCCGTATGTCACCTACGCCCTGATCGCCGCGAATGTGGGGGTCTTTCTCAGCTATTGGCTGACGATCCCTTCGGAAAACGCGCTGGGCTATTTCTTTGCCACCTGGGGCCTCGTTCCGGCAGAAGTCACCGCTGGCGCCGATTTGCACAGCATCTTCACCTCGATGTTCCTGCACGGCGGCTGGATGCACCTTGTGGGCAACATGTTGTTTTTGTGGATCTTTGGCGACAATCTCGAAGATATCATGGGGCATGTTCGCTACGCGCTGTTCTACCTTGCCTGCGGCATTGCCGCCGCCGCCTTGCAGGTCGCCGCCGACCCCGGATCGGATATCCCGATGGTCGGCGCATCGGGGGCCATCGCGGGCGTCATGGGCGGCTATCTTTTGCTGTTTCCGCGGGCAAAGGTTGACGTGCTGTTCATCTTCATCATCTTTTTCCGCGTCTTCCCGATCCCGGCCTGGATCATGCTGGGCATCTGGTTTGCCATCCAACTGTTTAGCGGCGTCAACACCCCGTCAGATGCGGGCGGCGTTGCCTATTGGGCGCATGCGGGCGGCTTTATTGCGGGCCTTGTGCTCACCTGGCCGTTCTGGATCGCCCGTGGTGGCCGCAGTTTCTGGAGCCAGACCCACGGCCAACCGCCGCACCCCGAGGCCACCTACCCGCTGGCCAAATCCCACATCCCCCTAGTGCGCCGCAAGTAAATCGCTTTGCGGATTTCCCCCGCACACTGCGCCCCAAGGGTGGGGAACACGCGCGCCTGCCAATTCAGATCGAGTGCAAAAGCCAAAAGCCGGAACGCCATAACGCCCCGGCTTTTTCTTGCCTAAATACTCAAAAACCGCCGACGCTAAAAGCCAACGCTGTTCATCGCGTCACGCGCCGCGAATGATCCCGCGGAAACCTTCAAACAACGCGGTATTGGCACAGATAATCGCACCCTTTTCCAGCGGCTCGTCGCCTTCACGAATGCCCGACACCATGCCCCCGGCCTCTTTGACCAAAAGCAAGCCCGCCGCGATGTCCCATGCCTTCAGGTCGCGCTCCCAATAGCCGTCAAAGCGTCCGGCGGCCACATAGGCCAAATCCAGCGACGCCGCCCCCCAACGCCGAACCCCGGCGCAAACCGGCATCAATCGCGCCAGATCCTGCAATGTCGCGGGCAACGGCCCGCGTCCGCCGAACGGCACGCCGGTGGCAAATACCGCCTCGGTCATTGACCTCCGCCCCGAAACCCGCATCCGGCTTTCGTTCATCCAGGTGCCCGCACCCTTTTCGGCGACATACATCTCGTCCTTGGCCGCATCGAACACCACGGCGGAAACCACCTCGCCCTTGTGCTCAAGCGCGATCGACACTGCCCAATGCGGCAGGCCGTGCAAAAAGTTCGTGGTCCCGTCCAGCGGATCGACAATCCAGCGCCGGGTCGGGTCTGCGCCCTCGGTCTCGCCGGTTTCCTCGCCAAGCCAACCATAGGTCGGCCGCGCGCCCATCAGGTCTTCCTTGATCATCCGCTCGGCCTCGCGGTCGGCGCGCGTCACAAAATCGCCCGGCCCCTTGGTCGAGACCTGAAGGTTCTCCACTTCGCGGAAGTCCTTCACCAACGCCCGTCCCGCCTTGCGGGCCGCCTTGATCATCAGGTTAAGGTTAGCGCTGCCTTGCATCGGTGTCTCCATGACCTCAAGCGCAGGCGTATACGCGCGGGCGACCCGGTTGTGAAGGGGGGGGCGGATGACAAAGGCGGGGCATTGTCAGCCCCGCCTGCGTTCTGCCTCAGGCTGATACGATAAACTCGGTCATCATCCCGGTCGAAAGATGCGGCATATGGTGGCAATGCAGCATCCAGGATGCCGCCTCGCCCGCATCCAGCGCCACCCGCACCATCGCCATCGGTGGCACATAAACCGTGTCGCGCAACGCCCCCGCAAGCCGCTGGTTGCCAATCCCCGTCACCTGAAACGAGTGGCCATGCAGGTGCATCGGGTGGCCCATCATCGACATGTTGTGAAACACGATCTCAACCCGCTCGCCGCTTTTGGCGGTCACAGGCTGGCGGTCGGCCCAAGTGCGCCCGTTGATCGTCCAGACATAGGGCTGCATGCTGCCGCCCAGCATCAGCATCTCGGCCTTGGTCGCCTCCCGCTCGGTCAAGGGCATCAGCGCCACCAACCCGGCCTCCTGCGCCATATCCGCCCCAAAGGCAGGCGCTTCACTGTCCGCCTGTGCGCCGATCCGGGCAACCTCTGCCCCGGCAACCGCCAGAATGATCCCGGTCTGATCCCGCGTGCCCTCGCGCCGCGCCAACACCGGAAACGCCGCCGCCCCCGCGGGCAGATCCAGATCAATATCCAGCCGCTGCCCCATCGCCACGCCAAAGCGGTTGCCCGTCAGCGGCCGCACCCCATGACCGTCCACCGCCACCAACTGACCCGTCAGACCCCCGGTATCAATCCAGAACACCGTTGCCGCCGATCCGTTGATGATGCGCAACCGAACCCGGCCCCCGTTTTCCACCTGCACCACCTCGGGGTCCGAAAGCGTTCGGTCATTGGCCAGATAGGCGTCGAAATCATAGTCATTCAGGTCCATCGCCCCCATGCCCATCATGCCCATATCC
>JBAVTI010000121.1:0-3043 GCA_049696055.1 Paracoccaceae bacterium
TCGACATGCACCCAGTCCGCGCCCTGCGCCTCGATCGCCCGGCACTCCATCCCGAAATTGGCGAAATCGGCAGAAAGGATCGACGGCGCGATCTTGATATTGCGGTTGAACATGGCAGATCCTTTGACAAAAGGGGGGTGCCGCCGACCGGGGCGACACCCTTGATTTCATGCGGCGGAATTGATCCGCAGGGCTTTGCGCCAGTTCGGAAACAGCTTGTCGGCATCACCGGGAAAGCTTTCAAAGGCCCGCGCAAATTCCTTGTGCGATTTGGCAAACTCCAGCGGGTCTGCACCCTCTTTCCAGCATTGCTCGGCCTGCCGCAACGAAACAGCCCCCGAGGCCGCGCCGTCGATATGGCCAAACGCGCCGCCCCCTGCGGTCAGGATCAGGTTGGAATGGCCAAGGTTCTTGAAAAATCCCGGCATCCTCAGCGCATTCATGCCCCCCGAAATAATCGGCGTGGTCGGGTTCATACCCGCCCATTCCTGATGGAAAAACGGACCATCGGCGCTATCGTCGGTGATCATGTAGGCCATCAGACGATCTGCTTCCTCACCCTCCATCTTGCCAAAACTCATGGTGCCGGTGTGGATGCCGCTCGCCCCCTGCATCCGCGCCATTTTCGACAAAACGAAGGCAGTATAGCCGCGCATCGACTGTGGCGAGGTCACCGCCCCATGGCCCGCACGATGGTAGTGCAGATATTGCTGCGGAAACTGCCGACGCGCCGTGGTGATGGCCGCGGGGCCCGTCACATAACCATCGACCAAGAACGCCACATGGCTGGCATTTTCGCCAAAGGTTTCAAGGATGAACTCGGCCCGCGCCACCATCTCGTAATGGTCATCTGCGGTGATATTGGCCGAAAACAGCTTGGCCTCGCCGGTCTTGTCCTGCGCGCGCTTCATCGCATCAGAAACCAGCCGGATGGTATCGCGCAGCGGTGCGAAAATCTGGTTGCCTTGCGGTTCGTCGTTCTTGATGAAATCACCGCCCAGCCAGAAATCATAGCAGGCATCGGCAAAGGGTTTCGGGCGCAGGCCCAGTTTTGGCTTGATGATGGTGCCAACGATAAAGCCGCCATTCTTGTGTGGCCGCCCCAGCACCCGCCACAGATCAGAGATCGTGGTCGAGGGGCCATCAAACGCCGCCAGATACGCAGGGGGCACCCAGAAATCATGGATCTTGGCGTATTCAACGTCGCCCATGCCCTGATTGTTGCCAATCGCCAGCGTCAGAAACGAACAGATCATCGCCCGCCCGTCGGTGATATTTCGGTCAAACAATTCAACCGGATAGGCGATCTTCATCACCTCGCGGTCGGGGTCGATCTCATAAACCAGCGCGTCCACCCCACGGGTGAAATCATCGGTGGTCGAGACCTCGACATTGGTGCCGGTGCTGCTTTCGGCGGCAAAGTGCGCTGCCGTTTCCAGATAGCCGCCAAAGCCCACCTTTGGCTTCATGATATAGGCCACAAGAACGTGCCTGCCCCCGGCAATCAGGTCGGCTTCTTTCAGATCGAGACGTGCATAACGGTTAGATTGGTCCATGATCACTCTCCCTTTTTTGGATCAAGCGGTTTTCGGGTCAAGCGACCCGGATGCATAGCGTTTGGCCATATCGTCCATCGAGATAACCTTGATCTTGTGGGCCTGCCCGGCGGTGCCGAACCGCTCGAACCGGTCACGCACCAGCGTTTCCATTTCCTTCATCGCCGGAATGGTAAACTTGCGGGGATCAAACTCGGCGGGGTTTTCCATCGCCACTTTGCGAAACTGCCCGGTTAGCGCCATGCGGCAATCGGTGTCGATGTTCACCTTGCGCACCCCGTGCCGGATGCCGCGTTCAATTTCTTCGATCGGCACGCCGTAGGTTTGCTCCATCTTGCCACCGTGGCGATTGATCAGATCCTGCAATTCCTGCGGCACCGAACTGGAACCGTGCATCACCAGATGCGTCGTCGGCAGCCGCTTGTGAATGGCCTCGATCACATGCATTGCCAGAATGTCACCATCGGGTTTGCGGGTAAATTTATAGGCACCGTGGCTGGTACCCATGGCAATTGCCAATGCATCCACCTTGGTGCGGGTGACAAAATCCACCGCCTGATCGGGGTCGGTCAACAGCTGCGAATGCTCTAGCTTGCCTTCCGCACCCGACCCGTCTTCGGCCTCGGCTTCGCCGGACTCGAGGCTGCCCAAAACCCCCAGTTCGCCCTCAACCGAGGCACCAATCCAATGGGCGTAGTCGGTCACCCGGCGGGTGATATCAATGTTGTAGTCATAGGACGCCACGGTTTTCATATCGGCCTCAAGGCTGCCGTCCATCATCACCGAGGTAAAGCCGTGCTTGATGGCCGAAAGACAGGTGGCTTCGGAATTGCCGTGGTCCTGATGCATGCAGATCGGATTGTCGGGATACATTTCCGCCAGCGCCTGCACGATATGGCGCAACATGATGTCGCCCGCATAAGCCCGCGCCCCGCGTGAGGCCTGCAAGATCACCGGTGCATCGCACGCCTGCGCCGCGCGCATGATCGCCAGCCCCTGTTCCATATTATTGATATTGAACGCCGGCACACCATAGGAATTTTCGGCGGCGTGATCCAACAATTGTCGTAATGTAATCAGTGCCATATCGGCCTCCGTTCAGATAAGTTTGCCCATCGCCACGGCGGTATCGGCCATGCGGTTCGAAAAGCCCCATTCGTTGTCGTACCAGCTAAGGATGCGCACCATCCGGCCATCCAGCACCTTGGTTTGGTCCATGTGGAACACCGAGGAATGCGGATCATGGTTGAAATCCATGCTGACATTCGGGTGGTCGGTATAGCCAAGGATACCCTTCATCGGGCCATCGGCGGCGGCGCGAATGGCCGCGTTCACCGCGTCGACGCTGGTGTCACGGGCGGCCTCGAACACCAGATCAACCACCGAGACGTTGGGTGTTGGCACCCGGATCGCCACCCCGTCCAGTTTGCCCTTCAACTCGGGCAGCACCAACCCCACCGCTTTGGCAGCCCCGGTCGAGGTCGGGA
>JBAVTI010000122.1:0-3423 GCA_049696055.1 Paracoccaceae bacterium
GTAAAGCCGAGGCCGTAGACGACGTGGACAAGGATCAGGCCGGGGGTAGAACCGGCAAGACCCATCAGGCCAAGCATCCGCGCCATCGGGATCAGCACGATCTGAAACGGGATAAAGCAGGCAAACAGCATCAGGCCAAACAGGATGGTATCGCCGCGAAACCGCCATTTCGTCAGCACATAGCCGTTCAGCGCGCCAAGGGTGGTGGAAATGGCGACGGCGGGGACCACCATCTTGATCGAGTTCCAGAAATAGGGTTGCAGGCCCGTTGGCTGCACCCCGATTTGCGCGGTGGACCAAGCCGAGCGCCATGCGTCAAGCGTCCATGTCTGCGGCAGGGCCATCATATTGCCGCCGGTGATTTCGGCCAGCGGTTTCAGCGAGTTCGACAGCATGACGAACAATGGCAGCAGATAGAACAGGGCGAATACCAACAATGTGGTGTAGATCAGCGCGCGGCTGACACGTCCGGTGCGGATTGCCGTTTCCTGAGTGGCTGCGGACATTACGGTTTCTCCTTCAACTCGGCGTAAAGGTAGGGGATCATGATCGCGGCGATGGTCATCAGCATGATCACGGCAGATGCGGCACCAATGCCCATTTGATTGCGGGTGAAGGTGTAGGAATACATGAATGTCGCGGGCAGTTCGGTGGCCCGGCCCGGCCCGCCGCCGGTAAGAGCAATGACCAGATCATAGGATTTGATCGCAAGGTGGCTAAGGATCACAAAGGCCGACAGGAAGGCGGGGCGCAGTTGCGGCAGGATGATGCGGCGATAAAGGTTCCAGTTTGAGGCGCCATCCATTTGAGCAGCCTTCAGGATCTCGTTGTCGATGCCGCGCAGGCCCGCCAGAAACATCGCCATCACGAAGCCCGAGGTTTGCCAGACGGCGGCCAGGACGACGGTATAGATCGCGTAATCGCGGTTCTTGATCCAATCAAAGTGGAACGAGGTCCAGCCCCAGAGGTGCATGGTGTGTTCGATGCCGATACCGGGGTCGAGCAGCCATTTCCAGGCGGTGCCGGTAACGATGAACGACAGCGCCATGGGGTAAAGGTAGATCGGCCGAAGCATGCCCTCGCCGCGGATTTTTTGATCAAGGAAGATCGCCAGCAGCAAGCCGATGGCGGTGCAGATCAGGATGTAAAGCGAGGCGAAGATGGCGAGGTTGCCGATGGCGGTTGTCCACGCCGACAGGCTGAACAGTTTGACGTAGTTTTGCAGGCCGACAAGGTTGAACGAGGGCAGGATTTTGCTGTCGGTGAAAGATAGAAACACCGTAAAGGCGATGAAACCGTAAACAAACACCACGATGACGGCGACCGAAGGGGCCAACACCAGCTTTGGGATCAGGGTTTGCAGGCGGGTGCGAAAATCCACGTCGGGAACGGTTGCCATGGCAGCCTCGGGGCTAAGGGGGCGGAGATTTAACGGGGGGCCAACGGGTTTGCCAGCCCCCCAAAGCGCGCTCTTACTTGGCCAGTTCGACGGCGCTGACCAGTTCGGCAGCAGCGGCGGTGGCATCGTATTCGCCGTTGAATTCGGCGGTCACCACATCGTAGATTGCGTTCTTGATTGCGGCCTTGTTGGCGTGGCCATGCGCCATCGACCCGATCAGGGTACCACTGGTCGAGGCGGCGGCAAGTTCGGCCATGCCCTTTTTGCCGCAATCATCAAAGGCGTCGTTCGGCACATCGGTGCGGGCCGGAACCGAGCCTTTGACCACGTTGAACGCCGACTGGAAGGTGGGGGCCATGATGGATTTCGCCATCTCGCCCTGAGCGGCCTGTGCGGCAGGATCGGCAACCGCGAACATTGCGAACTGATCCGAGTTGAAGGTCACCGACCCGGCGGTTCCCGGCACGCGGAAGCACAGAAAATCGGTGCCCGGCACTTTGCCCGCCTTCAGAAACTCTCCCTTTGCCCAATCGCCCATGATCTGGAACGCGGCCTCGTTGTTGATGACCATGGCCGATGCAAGGTTCCAATCGCGGCCCGAGAAGTTGTCATCGACAAAGCCGCGCAGGGTGGTCATGCGGTTGAACGCCTCGACCATGGTGTCTGACCCAAGGGCCGCAGGATCAAGGTCGATGAAGGCTTTTTTGTAGAAATCGGGGCCGCCAGCCGACAGCACGACACCGTCAAACATGGTGGCGTCCTGCCAAGGTTGGCCGCCGTGGGCGAGGGCCACTTTGCCCGCATCCTTGACCTTTTGCAGGGCGGCGACGAATTCTTCCCATGTGGTGGGTTCGGCAATGCCCATTTCATCAAGCATGGTTTTGTTGGCCCAAACCCAGTTGGTGGAATGCACGTTCACCGGGGCGGCAACCCAGTGGCCGTCGAATTTGGAAAAGCCTTGCAGGGCGGCGGGAACCACGGCGTCCCAGCCCTCGGCAGCGGCAACAGCGTCAAGGTTGGCAAGCGCGCCTTCGGTGGCCCAATCGGTGATGTCAAAACCCAGCATTTGCACCGCGGTTGGCGGGTTTCCGGCAGTGACACGGGCGCGCAGCACGGTCATCGCGGACTCGCCGCCACCGCCCGCAACCGGCATATCCAGCCAGCCGATGGATTTGGTGGCAAGATCGTCCTTTAGCACGTTCAGCGCGGCCGCCTCGCCGCCAGAAGTCCACCAGTGCAGCACTTCTACGTCGGTGGCATGGGCGAGGCTGGTGGTTAGGGCCAGCGCCGCAAGAGTTGTTCCCGTAAGTTTACGCATTCGAGTATCCTCCCATCGTTGCGTTTCATGCGCCTTCCCAAAGGGTTAGCGTTCTTTCACCCAAGGTGTCCGGGTGCGGCCAATCCGCATTTGCACGGTTTTCACCTCAAGGAATTCATCCAGCCCATAGCGGCCAAGCTCGCGGCCCTGACCGCTTTGCTTGACCCCGCCAAACGGCAATTCGGCAAATCCATCCATCCAGGTGTTGGTCCAGACTGTGCCCGCCTGCACCCGGCGCGCGAAACTTAGGCAGGTATGGACGCTATCGCTCCAGACGCCTGCCGACAGGCCGTAGGCGGCAGAATTGGCAAGGGCTATGGCCTGATCAAAGGTACGAAAGGTCAGAACCGACAGCACCGGGCCGAACACTTCGTCGCGGGCGATGGCCATATCGGCGGTGACATTCGACAGGATGGTGGGTTGGAAAAACTGACCGGGAAGGCCGGGGATATTCAATGCCGCACCACCAATTTCAACGGTAGCACCGGCTGCGGTGGCGGCTGCAATATGGGCGGCTATTTTGGCTTGGTGATCGGTGGAAATAAGCGCGCCAACTTGGGTATCGGGGTGCAAGGGATCGCCAAACGTCACCTTGCGCGACAGCGCAACGATGCGGGCGGTCAGGTCGGCGGCGATGTCTGCGTGCGCAATGATGCGGCTGCCGGAATTGCAGCATTCACCGGCGTTAAAGTAGATGCCAAAGGTG
>JBAVTI010000123.1:0-8116 GCA_049696055.1 Paracoccaceae bacterium
GCGAGTGCGGCCAGATCGAACAGATAGGCATAGCGGGTTTCCCAGCCGTAGGTGCCACCCGCCCATTGCGCGCCGAGCCATATCCCCATGGTTGCGACAAGCACAATCGCCACAAGCCGCGCTTGGCCTGCGAGATAGCGGTCCTCGTCGTTGGGGGTGGGCGCGGTCATCATGGCCTCAGTAATCGTTGGTCTTGGCGCGGATCAGGAACTGTTCGATCCCGACCTCGCCAATCAGTTTGGCCTGTGCCACCCATTTGTCGCGGGTCACGCGGCCCTTGAAACCTTTGAGGTTGGCATCCATCCACGCGATTTCGGCCTCGCCCCAAGCGGCGATCTGGTCAAAGTGGAAAAAGCCAAGCGTGTGGCACAGCTTTTCCAACGCCGGGCCAATGCCTTCGATGGTTTTAAGATCATCGGCGGTGCCTTTGCGCGGGGCCTTCAGGCCCTTGGGCTGGGTGCCCCCGGCGGGAATCGCGGCGATCCCGGCGGCGGGGGCGTCTGCTTTGGCAGGCTTTTTGGCTGCCGGTTTTGCGGGCGCCGCATCCGCCTTTACAGGCGTCTTCGGTGCGGCGGGGGCTGCGGCTTTGGCGGACTTGGCCTTGCCGAGCCACGGCGTCAGCAGCGGCACCTCGGACCCGTCAATACGTTTTACGGTATCACCGATATCGACCGCCAGCTGCACGCTGGCGTTGTACTGCTTGCGGCCGGAATCGAATTGCTTGAGGCTGGTCAGGCCCGACAGCGGTTCCGAGGCATAGCGGCCATTTTGCGGACCGGGAACCGGAACCTCGCCCTTCGAGAACCGATCAATCAGCGCGCGAAGTTTGTCAGCGGTGAGGTCTTCGTAGTAATCCTTGCCGATCTGGGCCATCGGCGCATTGGTGCAGGCGCCAAGGCATTCAACCTCTTCCCAGCTGAATTTGCCATCGGCAGACAGGGTATGGGCGGAGGGTGCGATTTTTTCCTGACAGACCGCGATCAGTTCTTCTGCACCGCAGATCATGCACGACGTGGTGCCACAGATCTGGATATGAGCGATAGAACCCACCGGGGCCAGTTGGAACATGAAGTAGAAAGTCGCCACTTCCAGCGCGCGGATATAGGCCATGCCCAGCATATCGGCGATATGTTCGATCGCCGGGCGGGTCAGCCAGCCGTGCTGTTCCTGCGCGCGCCAAAGCAGCGGAATGATGGCCGATGCCTGACGGCCCGCGGGGTATTTCGAGATTTGCCCCTGCGCCCAGGCAAGGTTGGCCGGGGTGAAGGCGAAAGAGGCGGGCTGTTCTTTGTGAAGACGACGGAGCATTTAGTTTACCCTCTTCCAAGGCGACTGTTCGGACAGCAACCACCCCAAATACGTGCAGTTCCTAGGAGTGTCCGACGGGAACGACCGTTGATGTTCCTGCAAGGTATCAGCGATAATTGTCCCGTCTTCCTGTTCAGTAACAATGCAGTAGCCACGAATTTCTTTACAACTACCGTCATCGGCTGTCTCGTTCCAGACAACACTTTCGTAGCGCCCAAGAGGCGAACCAATCCAATTGGCCGAACTCCGGCAGCGATCCCAGAAGTCATCTGAAGCCAGATCAGTGCCATAATTTGCCCAAGCGGAATATTTCATCCCACTCATTGCAATCGCAGGAAGCAGAACCGTTGCACCAATGGTCAATAGGCCAGCCCTCACCGGTCAATCTCCCCGAACACGACATCCATCGTGCCGATGATGGCGGCGACGTCGGCCAATTGGTGGCCCGACGCGATGTAATCCATCGATTGCAGGTGCAAAAAGCCCGGTGCGCGAATCTTGGCGCGGTAGGGTTTGTTGCTGCCATCCGCCACCAGATAGACGCCGAATTCGCCCTTCGGGGCCTCGACGGCGGCGTAAACCTCGCCGGCGGGCACATGGAAGCCTTCGGTATAAAGTTTGAAGTGATGGATAAGCGCCTCCATCGAGGTTTTCATCTCGCCACGTTTAGGCGGGGTCAGCTTGCCACGGGCCAGAACATCGCCCTTTTCCACCCGCAGTTTGGTGACGCATTGGCGGATGATGCTGGTGGATTCGCGCATTTCCTGCATCCGGCACAGATAGCGGTCATAGCAATCGCCGTTCTTGCCGATGGGGATTTTAAAGTCGAATTCGTCATAGCATTCATAGGGTTGCGCGCGGCGCAGATCCCACGCCATGCCAGAACCGCGCACCATGACGCCCGAATAGCCCCAATCCAGCGCATCTTGTTCGGTGACGACACCGATATCGACGTTGCGCTGCTTGAAGATGCGGTTTTCGGTCAGCAGTCCGTCGATATCATCCAGCACGCGCGGGAATTCGACAGCCCATTGATCAATGTCTTCAATCAGTTGTGCGGGCAGATCGACGTGGACCCCACCGGGGCGGAAGTAGGCTGCGTGCAGGCGCGCGCCGCAAGCCCGCTCGTAGAACACCATCAGCTTTTCGCGTTCCTCAAAACCCCACAGCGGCGGGGTCAGCGCGCCCACGTCCATCGCCTGCGTGGTGACGTTCAGAAGGTGGTTCAACACCCGGCCAATTTCGGAATACAGCACCCGGATCAGGCTGGCGCGGCGCGGCACCACAGTGCCGGTCAGCCGCTCGATGGCCAGACACCAGGCATGTTCCTGATTCATCGGCGCGACGTAATCAAGGCGGTCGAAATACGGCAGGTTTTGCAGATAGGTGCGGCTTTCCATCAGCTTTTCGGTGCCACGGTGCAGCAAGCCGATATGCGGATCGCAGCGCTCGACAATCTCGCCGTCAAGTTCAAGCACCAGACGCAAAACACCATGTGCTGCAGGGTGTTGCGGACCGAAGTTGATGTTGAAATTGCGGATCTTCTGCTCGCCCGTCAGGGTATCGCGCGACCCATCATCGTAGGTGTTGTTACGAATATCGCCGTCCATCATTTTGCGGCCTCTTTTTTCTCATCACCCGGAAGGATGTAGTGCGCACCCTCCCACGGGCTCATGAAATCGAACTGACGGTATTCCTGCACCAGCTTGACCGGCTCGTAGACCACGCGCTTTTGCGCCTCGTCGTAACGCACTTCGGTATAACCGGTGGTCGGAAAATCCTTGCGCAGCGGGTGGCCGCGAAAGCCATAGTCGGTCAGGATGCGGCGCAGGTCGGGGTGGCCGGAAAACAGGATGCCGAACATGTCGAACACTTCCCGCTCGAACCAATTGGCTGCGGGGAAAACGGAAATGATCGACGGCACCATTTCATCATCGCGCACCGCCATTTTCAGGCGGATGCGCTGATTTTGGTACATCGACAAAAAGTGATACACCACGTCAAACCGCGCCACCCGTTCAGGGTGATCAATCGCCGTCACATCGACCAGCGATGAAAAACGGCAGGCCGCATCGGTTTTCAGGAAATCCACCAGCGACACCAGATGCACGGGCAACACCTCAAGCGTCAACTCGCCATGGGTGATGGTGCTGGAAACCACGGCATTGGCGCGTTTCAGCGTGATATGGGCGGCAAGTTCGTTCAGGGCTTCGGACATTTCAGAACCCCTTATCGGACTATGGTGCCAGTGCGGCGGATTTTCCGCTGCAACTGTAGAATGCCATACATCAGCGCCTCGGCGGTGGGCGGGCAGCCGGGAACGTAAATGTCGACCGGCACGATGCGGTCACAGCCGCGCACCACGGAATAGCTGTAGTGATAATAGCCGCCGCCATTGGCGCACGAACCCATTGAGATCACATAGCGCGGCTCTGGCATCTGGTCGTAAACCTTGCGCAGCGCCGGGGCCATCTTGTTGGTCAGGGTGCCGGCAACGATCATTACGTCAGACTGGCGTGGCGAGGCGCGCGGGGCAAAGCCATAGCGCTCGACGTCATAGCGCGGCATGGCGGTATGCATCATTTCCACCGCACAGCAGGCAAGACCAAAGGTCATCCAGTGCAGGCTGCCGGTGCGGGCCCAGTTGATGATATCCTCGGTCGAGGTCATCAGGAAACCTTTGTCCTGCAACTCGCGGTTCAGGGCCTCAGTGGCCACTTCGGGGTCATGGCCTGCGGTGTTTGCCCCCGCCTGCACTTTTGGTGGCATCACGCCCATTCCAAAGCCCCCTTCTTCCATTCGTAAGCAAAGCCCACAGTCAGCACGCCCAGAAACACCATCATCGACCAGAACCCGACCATCGAGATCTGACCAAACGCCACCGCCCAGGGAAACAGGAACGCCACTTCAAGGTCGAAGATGATGAACAGGATCGACACAAGGTAAAAGCGCACGTCGAATTTCATCCGCGCATCGTCAAAGGCGTTAAAGCCGCATTCGTAGGCGGAAACCTTTTCGGGATCGGGGTTGCGCACCGCCAGCACGACGGCGGCAAGGATCAAGACGATCCCAAGGCCGACTGCCAAAGCGAGGAAAATCAGGATCGGCAGATACTCTCGGAGAAGTTGATCCACGCGTGGCTCCTTCGGCTTAGCGCAACCGTCAGGGGATGCGCGATAAGTTGCTGGCCCCCGTTTACTCTGCCCCCCCGGCGGGGTCAACCAAAGGCAGAGGCAATTTCAGGGCATAATAACCGGGCTTTGTTGATTGTATGCGACGGGATACGCAAAGCGGCAGCTGTGGCCTGCGACATATTGGCAAGGTGCGGCAAAGTGAGTCGGACGCGGGGGGGTAAGAGCGCGGCCCGGCAAGGTGCGGATTGTCACGCGCAACCATGGCGTGTCTGGCCATAATCGCGCCCCGCCGCCAGATGCACAGCCGCCGTCAAGGCCGCAGGATCAAAGCGCCCAGGCTGGTTTGCGCTTTTCCAGAAAGGCGGCGATGCCTTCGGCGGATTCGGCGCTTTCCCAACGGCTTACCAGCATGCCGATGGTGTCGGAAATCAGCGCCTCGTCAATCACCGGCGACAGCCGGCGGATCAAGGCCTTGGCCTCGGCCACCGCTTGCGGCGCGCAGCCAAGAAACGGCGCAACCTCGGCCTCGACGGCGGCATCAAGCGCATCGGCGGCGACCGCTTGTGATAAAAGGCCGATCCGCACCGCCTCATCCGCGTCAAACAGGCGCGAGGCCATCATGTGCCTGCGCGCCGCCGGGCCGCCAATGCGGGCCAGAACATAGGGGCTGATGGTGGCGGGGATCAGGCCCAACTTGGTTTCCGTCAAGCCAAACAGCGTGCCTTGCACCCCGATCGCCAGATCACACACCGACATCAGGCCAAGCCCGCCGCCATAGGCCTGCCCCTGCACCCTTCCGATCAGCGGTTTGGGCAGGGTGTTCAGGGTATACAGCATCATCGCCAATGCCGTGGCCCCTGCGCGACGCGAGGCCGCATCGCCATGCACTTGCGCCATCATCCAATCAAGATCACCCCCGGCGCAAAAGCTGCTGCCATTGGCGGCCAACACCACCACTCGCACCAAAGGGTCCGCCGCGATCTGGTTGCCCGCTTCGGTCAGTTCGGCAATCATCTGGCCTGACAGGGTGTTGTGCTTTTCGACCCGGTTCAGGGTGACAGTCGCCACGCCGCGCGCATCAACTTTGGTCAGAATCGTTTCAAACATCGGCGTCCCCTATCGTGCCCCAAGAGCTTTCGAAAACTTTCGGTCTACCCACCCACCATCGCCCGTGCCAGTGCCGCCGCTTGCGCCAGCACACCCCGGTTCAGTCCGGTGTCATAGCCCAAAGCCGCCAGCCTGTCTGCCACCCGTTCTGTCGCCACATTGCCCGCCGCCCCCGGCGCATAGGGGCAGCCGCCCAAGCCCGCAATCGAGGCGTCAAACACTGTCAGGCCCAGCGCCAATGAGGCTTCGATATTCGCCAGCGCCCGCCCAGCGGTATCGTGGTAGTGGCCCGCCAGACGGTTGGCGGGCAGTTCGGTCAACACCGCGCGCAGCATGGCCGTGATGGTTTCGGGCCGGGCCTGACCAAGGGTATCGCCCAACGACACCTCATAGCAGCCCAGATCGCGCAGCGCCGCGGCAATCGCTGCCACGGCGGCAGGCGGGGTCGGGCCATCAAACGGGCAATCGGTGACCACCGAGATATAGCCGCGCATCGGCACGCCGTCAGCCCGCGCCGCCGCCGCCACCGGGGCAAAGCGCGCCAAACTTTCGGCGATCGTGCAATTCAGATTGGCGCGCGAAAACCCTTCGGACGCCGAGGCAAAGATCGCCACCTCATCGGCCCCCGCCGCCCTTGCCCGAAGGTAGCCCTGAAGGTTGGGGGTCAGGGCGGCATAGCGCACGCCGTTGCGGCGCGATATTCCGGCAAGAATCTGCGCCGCATCGGCCATCTGCGGCACCCATTTGGGCGACACAAAGCTTGCCACCTCGATCCGGCGAAAGCCCGCGCCCGACAGGCAATTGATCAGCGCCAGTTTTTGCGCCGTCGGGATCAGCCGCGCTTCGTTTTGCAGACCGTCGCGGGGGCCGACCTCGAAAATCTCGACATAGTCAGCCATCGGCGTCTACCAGCCGGATCAGCGCCGCCCCGGCCTGCACCTGATCGCCCGCTTCTACCAGCACTTCGGCCACCACGCCATCGCGCGCCGCCAGCAGCACATGTTCCATCTTCATCGCCTCCAGCACTGCCAGCCGCTCTCCGGTCTGCACGCCCTGCCCCGCCACCACAAACACCGCCCGCAGCAGCCCCGGCATTGGGGAAAGCGTCAGGTTTCCGGCAGGCCCCGCCGCCGTCACCCGCTGCAACGGATCAACCCTGGTAAAGCCAAAGCTGCCCTGCGCCCCGGCAAAGACGTGGATCATGCCACCCGCCTGTACCACGACCAGCGGTTGCGCATCGCCGACTGCCCAGCCAGCGGCGCTGCGCCGTACCAGATGTTCCCGCTCCGCCAACGTAACCAAGGCTATGTCCGGCCCCTGAAACACCACTTGACCCGACACCACGCTATCGCCCAGCGCAAGGGTGATTGCGCGCACCAGCGGTTGCCACAAGGCAAAGCCTGCAAGCGGCCCGGTGGCACCATCGGCCACCGCCAGCAAAGCGGTCACCTTCACGGCGTCTGAGGCATCTGGCACCTTGGTCAGCGCCGCCAGATCACGCTCGATCAATCCGGTATCGACATCGCCCACCGCAAAGCCATCATGCCGGGCCAACGCGCCCAGAAAGCATAAGTTGGTCACCGACCCCGCCACCTGCGTGTGCTCCAAAGCCCGCACCAGACGGGCGCGGGCAATGGCGCGGGTTGGGCCGTGGGTGATGATCTTGGCAATCATCGGGTCATACCAGGGGCTGATCGCGTCCCCCGCCCGCACGCCGGTATCGACGCGCACCCCTTCGGGAAAGGCCAGATGGGTCAGACGGCCGGTGGCGGGAAGAAAGCCTGCCGCGGCATCCTCGGCATAAAGCCGGGCCTCGAAGGCATGGCCGTTGATCTGCAGGTCTTGTTGGCGCAGCGGCAGCGACTCGCCCGCCGCCACCCGCAATTGCCATTCCACCAGATCAATCCCGGTGATGGCCTCGGTTACCGGATGCTCGACTTGCAGGCGGGTGTTCATTTCCATGAACCAGAACCGATCCGTGCGCAGGCCTTCCGAGGCATCGACAATGAACTCTACCGTGCCGGCGCCAGAATAGCCGATCGCGCGGGCGGCACGCACCGCCGCCTCGCCCATGGCAGCGCGCATCGCGGGCGTCATGCCGGGGGCCGGGGCTTCCTCGATCACCTTTTGGTGGCGGCGCTGCAACGAGCAGTCACGTTCAAAAAGGTGAATCGCGTCGCTGCCATCGCCAAACACCTGCACCTCGATATGGCGGGGTTTCTTGACGTATTTTTCGATCAGAACGGTGTCGTTGCCAAAAGCCCCCCGCGCCTCGGTCTGGGCGCTGGCCAATGCGTGGGCAAAATCGGCGGGATGCAACACCCGGCGCATGCCCTTGCCACCGCCCCCCGCCACCGCCTTGATCAGCACCGGATAACCGATGGCATCGGCAGCCCCTGCCAGATGGTCGGGGTCTTGGTTGGTGCCATGATAGCCCGGTACCACCGGCACCCCTGCAGCCGTCATCCGGCGTTTGGCGGCGTCTTTCAGCCCCATGGCGCGGATTGCATCGCCCGAGGGGCCAATGAACACCAACCCTGCCGCCTGCACCGCATCGACAAAATCGG
>JBAVTI010000124.1:0-9389 GCA_049696055.1 Paracoccaceae bacterium
GGTTGGCACCTCGTCCAAGGGCAGGTTGGGGATGCCTGACAGGATATCGCGCAGCTTGGCGTCCTCGGCATTGGCGGTTTCGGTCAGGGCCGCACTCTCGGCCTTCTTTTGCGCAACCAACGCCCTAAGCTGTTCAAATTCCGTGTTATTTCCAGCGGCCTTGGCGGCACCCACCTCTTTGGAAGCGGCGTTTTGGGCGGCGGCGGCGGACTCGGCGGCCAGAATGGCAGCGCGGCGGGCCTCGTCATGCGCCAGGATTTCCGGCGACAGCGGTGAAAGGCCACGGCGTGCCAGAGCGGCGTCAAAAGCGGCGGGATTTTCACGGATGGCGCGGATATCGTGCATGGTTTCACCAAGGTTTGAGGTCAGTGGCGCGTATATGCCCGATTGGTGGCGCGGGGTGAACCCGGAATTTCAGGGGGTGGAGCGGTCGGGGGCTTAACCTGCCGAAAATGCCCAAAACCCAAGTATGGCCAACGTATGTTTTACGTATGGCAAACCGACATACGGTGATACGGCAGCTTGCCGTTAACGATTGGGGGAGGTGGGCTGGTAATCGGGGCGCGCTTGCCTATATCGGGCGGGCTAACGATCGCGCAGGGGTGATGTTCACCAGGCCGCGGCCTGCCTTGCACTTGGATGGCCTCGCGGCTAGGGTGCGCACCATAAATTTGCGGGGGTTCGCCCTGCATTCGTAAACGACAGAGAAGGACGATCCATGTTCGCAACCCCCGCTTTCGCTCAGGCCGCCGGTGGCGCTGCCGGTGCGTTTACCAGCTTTGTGCCGCTGATCCTGATCTTTGCGATCATGTATTTCCTGCTGATCCGTCCACAGCAAAAGAAGCTGAAGGAACATAAGGCGATGGTCGAGGCACTGCGCAAGGGCGACCAGATTCTGACGCAGGGCGGCATCTTGGGCAAAGTGGTTCTGGTGCATGCCGACGGCATCGTGGAAGTCGAGATTGCCACCGGGGTGAAGGTGCGGGTCATGCGCCACACCATCGCGCAGGTTTTGTCGAAGACCGAACCCGCCTCTGCCTAACCTTTTCGTCTGATTTCGGGACATCAAATGTTGCACACTCCGCTGTGGAAGCGCGTCATGATCTGGGGCATTTGCGCCCTTGGCATTATGTATGCCGCGCCGAACTTGTTTTACACCCGCGTCGAGACGCATAACGATGCGGCCCGCGCCATTGAGGCGGCGGGGGGCGTGGCCACGCCCGAACAAGAGGCGGCGCTGGCCCAGTGGCCGAATGCGCTGCCTTCGGGGTTGGTGAACCTTGGGTTGGACCTGCGCGGCGGGGCGCATTTGTTGGCTGAAGTGCAGGTAGCGGATGTCTACAAAGCACGGATCGACGCGATGTGGCCCGAAGTAAAGGATGCGCTTCAGGTTAAGGAAGTGCGCGATCAGGTCGGCAATCTGCGCCGCCAGCCGTCGGTGGATGGTGTGCTGCGGGTGGCGATTTCCAAACCCGAGGGCATGGCTGCGGCACTGGCTGCGGTGCAGGCGCTGGCGCAACCAGTGGTCAGCCTGACCGGCATCGGCCAGAACGATATTGAAGTGACGGCCGAAGGCGACAGCATCGTGGTGCAGCTTTCCGAGGCCGAGCGGGTGGCGACGGACAGCCGGACCATTCAGCAATCGCTGGAGATTATTCGCCGTCGGGTGGACGAGGTTGGCACGCGCGAACCGACGATCCAGCGGCAGGGCGATGACCGGATATTGATTCAGGTGCCGGGTATTGGCTCGGCTGCGGAATTGAAAGCGCTGATGGGCACCACGGCCAAGCTTACCTTCCACCCGGTGGTATCACGGACCGAAGATGCGGGGGCCAATCCGGGCGCGCGCAATCTGCTGCTGCCATCCATGGACGAGCCGGGACAGTATTATATTGTCGAAGAAACGCCGGTAGTGACGGGCGAGGAGTTGGTGGATGCGCAGCCCGCGTTTGACCAGAACAACCGGCCCGCGGTGAATTTCCGGTTCAACCCGGCGGGGGCGCGGAAGTTTGGCGACTATACCGCCAACAACATCGGCAAACCGTTTGCGATTGTGCTGGATGACGAGGTGATTTCTGCGCCGGTCATTCAAAGCCATATTGCGGGTGGATCGGGGATCATTACCGGCAATTTCGACATTGAGGAATCGACCAAGCTTGCGGTGTTGCTGCGGGCAGGGGCCTTGCCTGCGGCGATGACTTTCCTGGAGGAACGAACTGTCGGGCCGGAACTGGGGCAAGACAGCATTGATGCGGGCCGGGTAGCGGCGCTGGTGGCGATGGTTGCCGTGGTGCTGTTCATGGTGGCTTCATATGGGCTGTTTGGGGTGTTTGCCAATATCGCGCTGGCGATCAACATGGCGCTGATCTTTGGGGCGCTGTCGATGGTGGGGGGCACGCTGACGCTGCCGGGCATTGGCGGCATTGTGCTGACCATTGGTATGGCAGTGGATGCCAACGTGCTGGTGTTCGAACGTATCCGTGAGGAATTGCGGGCACAAAAGAACCCGGCGCGGGCGATCGAGATCGGCTATGAGCGGGCGCTTTCGGCGATTATCGACGCCAATATCACCACGCTGATTTCGGCTGTGGTGTTGTTTATTGTGGGTGTCGGCCCGGTGCGTGGTTTTGCGATCACGCTGGGGATCGGGATTATCACCTCGGTGTTCACCGCCGTCTATGTGACGCGAATGATCATCGAGCTTTGGTTCGCCATGCGGCGGCCCAAAATGATTGTGGTGTAAGGAGAGAACGATGGCTTGGCGTCTTAGACTTGCACCCGAACACACCAATTTCGATTTCTTCAAACATGCCGTGCTGACCTTTGGCGGGTCTGCTGTGGTGACCGTGGTGGCGTTGCTACTTTGGGCGGTGATGGGGTTGAATTTCGGCATCGATTTCAAGGGCGGCACCACAATCCGCACCGAAAGCACCATGGCGGTGGATATTGGCGCGTATCGCACGGCGCTGGCGACTCAGGATCTGGGCGATGTGTCGATTACCGAAGTGTTCGATCCGTCGTTCCGGGCAGATCAACATGTGGCGATGATACGGATTTCGCCGCTGGAGGGATCAGAGGCGGTGACGCCCGAGGTGATTGCCACCGTTGAGGCGGCGCTGAATGCGCATGATCCGGCGATGACCTTTCCGTCAATTGAATCGGTGGGGCCAAAGGTTTCGGGTGAACTGATCTGGAAAGCCATTCTGGCCATGGTGGCGGCGACGGGTGGGATTTTGATCTACATCTGGCTGCGGTTTGAATGGCAGTTTGCGGTGGGGGCAGTGCTGGCGCTGGTGCATGATGTTTTCATCACCATCGGGGTATTTGCATTGTTCCAGTTGAAGTTTGATCTGACCATCATCGCTGCGCTTTTGACGATTTTGGGCTATTCGATCAACGATACCGTGGTGGTGTTTGACCGGTTGCGGGAAAACCTGATCAAATACAAGACTATGCCGCTGCGCGACGTGATGAACGTGTCGGTGAACGAGACCTTGAGCCGGACGCTGATGACATCCTTCACCACGCTGATCGCGTTGATTGCGATGTTGATTTTCGGCGGCGACGTGATCCGGGGCTTTACCTTTGCCATCACCTTTGGGGTGATCTTGGGCACCTATTCGTCGGTGTTTGTGGCCAAGAACATCGTGTTGTTCCTGGGGGTCGAGCGTGACAAGCCAAAGAAAGACAATCTGGCGGGCACGCAGTTCTCCGATATTGATGCCTAAGCCATGCAGTTGACCGAGATCACCTATGACGAGGCCAAGCCGATAGAGGGCTATGGGCCGGGGTTTTTTCGGGTGGGCGGCGTGGTAATGCACGGCGCGTGTCTGGTGACCCCGTGGGGGGCCGCAGTTTGGGGCGGGTTTGACGATACCGATGCGCTGCTGGCACTGGCGGGCCGGGTGGATGTACTGTTTGTTGGCATGGGGGCGGAAATTGCCCATGCGCCCGGCGATTTTCGCAAGATAATCGAGGCGGCGGGGATGGGGGTTGAGGTGATGAACTCGCCTGCGGCCTGTCGAACCTATAATGTGTTGCTGTCTGAAGGGCGGCGAGTGGCGGTTGCGCTGTTGCCGGTGTGAGAACGAAAGGTTTTCTGAAAACTGTTCGCAATATCCTACAGAAGGGTTTTGCGTTTGGCGGCGGGGCCGACTGGGGTTTGAGGAAACTGTTGCACGACCGTTCCGAGCAAGGCCTTTCCGCTGCGGCGCTGATGGGTTAGGTCTTTCGTCATGGAAATGCGTGTCAGCAATTTGGCTTGTGCCCGTGGCGGTTTGACCGTGCTGGAAGGGGTATCGTTTACCCTGCTTTCCGGGCGGGCGCTGGTGTTGCGCGGGCCAAATGGCATTGGCAAAACCACCTTGTTGCGCACGCTGTGCGGATTGCAGCCAAGCCTTGCGGGCACGGTGTCGGTGCCTGCGGAAAGCATGGCCTATGCGGCGCATGCGGATGGCTTGAAGGCGACGCTGTCGGTGACGGAAAATCTGGCATTCTGGGCCTCGGTTTACGGCACCGACCGGGTGGAGGTTGCGCTGCGCGAGATGAACCTTGAGGCCTTGCGCGATCGGTTGGCGGCGAACCTGTCGGCGGGGCAGAAGCGGCGGTTGGGGTTGGCGCGGTTATTGGTTACCGGGCGGCCGATCTGGGTGCTGGACGAGCCGACGGTATCGCTTGATCTGGCGTCGGTTGCCCTGTTCGCGGACGTGGTGCGGGGGCATTTGGCCAGCGGCGGGGCGGCGTTGTTCGCGTCGCATATTGATCTGGGGCTGGCCGAGGCCGAGGTTCTGGACCTGTCGCCCTACAAGGCGTTGTCGCCTGCGATGGGTGGCATGGCGTCGGCGTTCGACGAGGCGTTTACATGATCGCCCTTCTGATCCGGGACTTGCGGCTGGCGATGCGGGCGGGCGGTGGCTTTGGCTTGGGGCTGGCGTTCTTTCTGTTGGTCGCGGTGCTGGTGCCGCTTGGCGTCGGGCCAGAGGGCGGCACTTTGGCCAAGATCGCACCGGGGATATTGTGGGTGGCGGCGTTGCTGGCGTGTTTGCTGTCGCTGGACCGGATCTTTGCGCTCGATTTCGAGGATGGGTCGTTGGATTTGCTGGCAACCGCGCCGATGCCGTTAGAGGGCGTGGTGGCGGTGAAGGCCTTGGCGCATTGGTTGGTGACGGGGTTGCCGCTGACGGTGGTGTCGCCGGTGCTGGCGCTGCTTTTGAATCTGCCGGGGCCGGGGTATGGCTGGTTGATCGCGTCTTTGGCGCTTGGAACCCCGGCGCTGTCGGTGATTGGTTGTTTTGGCGCGGCCTTGACGGTGGGGTTGAAGCGGGGTGGGTTGCTGCTTAGCCTTTTGGTGTTGCCGCTTTATGTGCCGACGTTGATTTTTGGTGCGGAAGTGGTGAAACGCGGGGCAGTGGGAATGGATGTGGCGACGCCGCTTTTGATGTTGGCGGGGATCACGGCGGGGGCGGCAGCACTATTGCCCTTTGCCTCGGCTGTGGCAATTCGCGTCAACTTGCGCTGAGTTTGTTTGTGATAGGGTTCGGTCTGTTGGGTCTGTGGGAATAGCGAGAAGCAATGTCGATCTGGGAATATGCCAATCCAAAGAAGTTCATGCAGACCTCGACCCTGGCGTTGCCATGGGTGACGGGGTTGGCGGTTGTGGCGTTGATTGTGGGGTTGGTGTGGGGATTTTTCTTCACGCCCGATGATTACAAGCAGGGATCAACGGTCAAGATCATCTATCTGCATGTGCCTGCTGCGTTGATGGCGATCAATGCCTGGATGATGATGCTGGTGACATCGCTGATCTGGCTGGTGCGCCGGCATCATGTGTCGGCATTGGCGGCCAAGGCGGCGGCACCGATCGGGGTGACCTTTACCTTGATTGCCTTGGTGACAGGGGCGATTTGGGGCCAGCCGATGTGGGGCACGTGGTGGGCGTGGGATCCGCGGCTGACCAGCTTTCTGATCCTGTTTTTGTTTTATCTGGGCTATATGGCCCTGTGGGAGGCTATTGATAATCCCGATACGGCGGCAGATTTGACCTCTGTGTTGTGCATCGTGGGATCGGTGTTTGCGGTGTTGTCGCGCTATGCCGTGAACTTTTGGAATCAGGGTTTGCATCAGGGGGCGTCGCTGTCGATGGATGCCAAAGAGAACGTGTCGGATATCTATGCCTATCCACTATGGCTATGTATTGGCGGGTTTATCTTGCTGTTTGTGACACTGGTTCTGGTGCGGACGCGGACGGAAATTCGCGCCCGGAGGTTGCAGGCGTTACTGGCGCGGGAGCGGTTGGCATGATGCCGGAATTGGGAAAATACGCAGGCGCTGTGTTGTCGTCTTATGCGGCGGCGATTGTGCTGATTGTGGCATTGGTGGCGGTCAGCTTGTGGCGCGGTGCCAAGGTGCGGCGGGCGTTGGAAGAAGTTGAAAAGCGGCAGGGGCGGGATCATGGCTAAAATACTGATGTTCGCGCCGCCGGTGGTTTTTGCAGGCTTGGCGGCGGTGTTCTGGATTGGGATGGGGCGTGAAGACCCGAATGGCTTGCCCTCGACCATGATCGGGCGCGAGGCACCTGCGGTTGTGGTGACGGCGCTTGGCGATGGCGCACCGTTTGGCGATGTGGATCTGCGCAAACCGGGGGTGAAGCTGGTGAACTATTGGGCAAGCTGGTGTGCGCCCTGCCGGGCAGAGCATCCGATGCTCGAGGCGTTGGCTGCCGAAGGGGTGACCATTTTGGGGGTCAACTACAAGGATAAGCCCGAGAACGCGCTGGGGTTTCTGGCAGAGTTGGGTAATCCCTATGCGGCGCTGGGGGCAGATGAGGGTCGGATGGCGCTGGATTGGGGCGTGTATGGCGTGCCCGAAACCTATGTGATTGACGGGGACGGCAAGATTTTGGCGCGGATTGCCGGGCCGATTACCGAAAGCACGTTGGAAAGCATGATCAGGCCGGCGTTGGTGGCGGCGCAGTAGCGGGCTATTTTGCGCCGGCGACGACGAGGATCATCACGATAAATGCGGCGGCCTCGAACCACGGCAGCGGGATTGCAAAGCCGCGGTGCGCTGCTTGGGCGATGGTCCGTTCGGACCGGGACAATTCGGACTGGGGGGTAAGTTCCGGGAAGGGCATGGGGTGCGTTCCTGATTGGGTGTTTGTGCTTTGTTCACCCTGACTTCTGGAACTTAACAAGAACATAAGGCCCAGCAGTGCCGGGCCTTTGTTATTGGAAACAATCGGTTTCGCGGATCGGCCTAATCCAGATCAGGCCGATCTTGCGGGCTTTACGCCTTGGCCAGATCGCGCAGAACATAGTGCAGCACGCCGCCGTGTTCGACGTATTCGATCTCGATTTCGGTGTCGATGCGGCACTTGATCTGGATGGTTTTCACGCTGCCATCTGCATAGGTGATGGTGCAGGGCACGGTGCAAAGCGGCTTTAGATCGCCCGCGAGGCCCGAGATGGCGATGACTTCGTCACCCTTGAGGCCAAGCGATTTGCGGGTGTCGCCGCTGGTAAACTCGAACGGGATGACGCCCATGCCAACCAGGTTGGAGCGGTGGATACGTTCGAACGATTCCGCGATCACGGCTTTGACGCCGAGAAGGGCGGTGCCTTTGGCGGCCCAGTCGCGCGAGGAGCCAGCGCCGTATTCGATGCCGCCAAAGATCACCAGCGGCGTGCCGTTGGCCTGGTAGGCCATCGAGGCGTCGAAGATCGAGGTTTGCGTGCCATCGGGGCCATTGGTGTAGCCGCCTTCAACGCCATCCAGCATCTCGTTCTTGATGCGGATATTGGCGAAGGTGCCGCGCATCATCACCTCGTGGTTGCCGCGACGCGAACCGTAGGAGTTGAACTCGGACACCGGAACCTGATGTTCGGCAAGGTATTTGCCTGCGGGGGTGCCTGCCTTGAAGCTGCCTGCGGGCGAGATGTGATCGGTGGTGATCATGTCGCCCAAGATGGCGAGGACGCGGGCACCGGTGATGTCGTTGATAACGCCGGGAGTTTTGGCCATGCCACGGAAATAGGGCGGGTTTTGGATATAGGTCGAGGTGGCGGGCCAATCATAGGTTTCGCGGTCGGTGGTTTCCACCGCTTGCCATTTCTCGTCGCCTTTGAACACGTCGGCGTATTTTTTCAGGAAGGCGGCACGGGTCACGGTAGCCTCGACCAGCTCCGCGATTTCGGCGTTGGTGGGCCAGATATCGCGCAGGTAAACCGGGCCATTGGTGCCCGTGCCCAAGGGTTCGGTGGTGATGTCGATGTTCATGTCGCCGGCCAAGGCGTAGGCCACAACCAGTGGCGGCGAGGCGAGGTAGTTGGCGCGTACGTCGGGGGAAATACGGCCTTCAAAGTTGCGGTTGCCCGACAGGACAGCAGCGGCGACAAGGTCACCTTCGTTGATGGCCGCGCTGATTTCGGGCTGCAATGGGCCAGAGTTGCCGATGCAGGTGGTGCAGCCATAGCCGACAAGGTTAAAGCCGATCGCGTCAAGGTCTTCTTGCAGGCCTGCGGCGTTGAGGTATTCCGACACGACCTGCGATCCGGGGGCGAGCGAGGTTTTCACCCATGGTTTGCGGGTCAGCCCAAGCGCACGGGCCTTGCGGGCCACCAGACCTGCGCCGATCATGACGTAGGGGTTGGAGGTGTTGGTGCAGGATGTGATCGAAGCGATCACCACAGAACCATCGCGCAGCTTGTAATCTTCGCCTGCGACGGCGGCAGATTTGCGGGCATCAACGAGGGCGGTGTGGTTGGGGCCTTCGGAGGCCATATCCTTGGACGGATCGGTGGCATCGACGCCACGGAAGTCGCAGACGGTTTTGTAAAATCCGGTCGCGGCCTCGTTCAGCGGGGTGTAGTCTTGCGGGCGTTTCGGGCCGGAAATCGCCGGGACGATAGTGCCCATGTCAAGTTCCAGCGTCGAGGTATAGATCGGATCGTAGGACGCATCGCGCCACATGCCGTTAGCTTTTGCATAAGCCTCGACCAAGGCCACGCGGGATTCTTCGCGCCCGGTGCCGCGCAGGTAGCGCAGGGTTTCAGTGTCGATCGGGAAGAAGCCACAGGTGGCACCGTATTCGGGGGCCATGTTGGCGATGGTGGCACGGTCTGCCAGTGGCAGGCGGTCAAGGCCGTCGCCGTAGAATTCGACGAATTTGTTGACGACACCGTGTTTGCGCAAAAGTTGCACGACTTTGAGCACGAGATCGGTGGCGGTGGTGCCCTCGATCATGGTGCCGGTCAGTTTGAAGCCGACTACCTCAGGGATCAGCATCGAGACGGGCTGGCCCAGCATCGCGGCCTCGGCCTCGATACCACCGACGCCCCAACCAAGTACGGCAAGGCCGTTGACCATGGTGGTGTGGCTGTCGGTGCCGACAA
>JBAVTI010000125.1:0-1789 GCA_049696055.1 Paracoccaceae bacterium
TTACCGAACAAAACATCAGCCTGTTGAAATCCGGCAAGGTCAAAGGCATCCGATTCGATACCCTCGCCCGCATCTGCGAGGTACTGGACTGTCAGCCGGGCGATATCCTCGAGGCAGTCATTCCAACGTAAACGCCACCTCGTTGCGGCGGTTCCACGGCAGGGTCATCGGGCTATCGTAAAACATGAACTCGGGTGCCGTCACCGCAATCCCCTCGGCTTTCGCCACCAACCGCAACGCATCGGTGGCCTTGTCCAACGCGGCCTCGGTCGGCAGCCCCGAAAACCCCATCACCAGCAGCCGCCGCGGCGCCGTTTCCACCAGCTTGATCCGCGCATCCCGCGGCTTTGGCAAGGTCGTCCGGGAATACTCTGCCGGCATGGTAAAGCGCACCACCCACTGGGTATCCGCCCCCATCTGCACCACCGGCGTCGTCATCGCGATATTGTCCCCAACCAGCGGCACCTGCCCAACCGGGGTTGTCATCGCAATCTTGGCCGACCCGTCATTGCCGCCAAAGATAAACCCCGCCAGCACCCGAAACCCCTTGCCCGCCGCCGCCGACCGATCACCCGATACCGTCACTTCCGCCACCAGCTGCCCGTCATAGCGCCGTATCTCGGCTGCACCCAACTGTCGCTCCACAGTGTAAGGCGCGGTTTCGGTTCCTTTATAAACACTGGCTGACATCTGCGCCTCTCCCATAGACCCCGCCCAAATCGCCACCATAATCGCGATGATCCTGCGCATGATCCCTCCTTGCTTTGGGGCCACCTTCGCCCCCCAGCATAGATGTGCCGCGCATCTTGCCTTGTTCAAGGGAACGGCGTATTTAATCGCCCCATGATACGCTTTTTCGACATGGACGACCGCGCGCGCATGCCTTGGCGCTTTTACGGTGCCAGCCGTGCGGTTTTAGCACGCGGGTAGCCCTGCGCCGCACCCTTGCCGGTGCCCCATGCCGCCTATCCACCCGATTCCCCCACATATTCCGAAAGTGACACCCCATGTCCGCTTCCACACCATCCGCTGCCAAACAGTCTGGCCCCAGAACCCTTTACGACAAAATCTGGGATGACCACGTCGCCCACCAGGCCGAAGACGGCACCTGCCTTCTCTATATCGACCGCCACCTTGTCCACGAGGTCACCAGCCCCCAGGCGTTCGAAGGTCTGCGCATGACCGGCCGCAAGGTCCGCAGCCCTGAAAAAACCATCGCCGTTCCCGATCACAACGTCCCCACCACGCTTGATCGCGCCAAAGGCATCGAAAATCCCGAATCCCGCATTCAGGTCGAGGCCCTCGACAAGAACGCCCGCGACTTCAAAATCAACTACTACCCGGTGTCCGACGTGCGTCAGGGTATCGTTCACATCGTCGGCCCCGAACAGGGTTGGACCCTGCCGGGCATGACCGTGGTTTGCGGCGACAGCCACACCGCCACCCATGGCGCTTTCGGCGCACTTGCCCACGGCATCGGCACCTCCGAGGTTGAACACGTCCTTGCCACCCAAACGCTGATCCAGCGCAAGGGCCTGAACATGAAAGTCGAGATCACCGGTTCCCTGCGCCCCGGCGTTACCGCCAAAGACATCACCATGTCGGTGATCGGCGAAACCGGCACCGCGGGCGGCACCGGCTATGTCATCGAATACTGTGGTCAAGCCATCCGCGAGCTGTCGATGGAAGGCCGCATGACCGTGTGCAACATGGCCATCGAAGGCGGTGCCCGCGCCGGTCTGATCGCGCCGGATGAGAAAACCTTTGCCTATTGCATGGGCCGCCCGCA